>JAHJKL010000088.1 GCA_018822365.1 Candidatus Margulisiibacteriota bacterium | reverse complement strand
TCGGTTTCAACTGGTTTAGATCAAGCCCCCCCAGGTCCGCCTTTTTCTCTCCGTTTATCCCGCTTTGCCTGGCCCTATCTCTTTGCCCTTCCATTTCCTTTTCAAAAGCGGGCAGGTCGACTTTTAACTGTTTTTCAGCCGCCAGCTCAATGGTCAGTTCAATTGGAAATCCGTAGGTATCATGGAGTTTAAAGGCATCGGATCCAGAGAGCATTCCGCCGGACTGAAGCTTGGCGGTCAATTCTTCAAACCATTTCAGGCCAGATGTCAGAGTGGCAAAGAAGTTCTCTTCTTCTTCTTTAACGATCTCGATGATCGCTCCTTCTTTTTCTTTCAGGACCGGGTAGATCTTTCCCATATCGGCGATCACTTCTTTGGCCAGATCGGCAAGAAAAGATCGTTCGATGCCAAGACGTTTGCCGTGGCTTACCGCCCGTCTGATCAGGCGGCGCAATATATAGCCGCGTCCGGTGTTGGACGGGTAAACTCCGTCGGCTATAAGGTTGGTTGCCGCCCTGACGTGATCGGCAATGATCCGCCTGGAAATTTGCGATCCGGCCGCGGTCGGAGCAAGCGCTTCGATCTTTTTGATCAGCGGCTGGAATAGGTCAGTCTCAAAGTTATCATCGGTCCCCTGCAGGACCGATGCGATCCGCTCCAGCCCCATACCGGTATCGATCCCTTTGTTCTTGAGAGGTAGAAGTTCCCCCTTTTCGTTCCGGTTGTATTGGATAAAGACCAGGTTCCAGATCTCGAGGAACCGGTCACAGTCGCAACCAGGAGCGCAGTTCGGCTGACCGCAGCCAGAATCGGTGCCGAGGTCGTAATAGATCTCCGAACAAGGGCCGCAGGGACCGGTCGGCCCGGCCGACCAAAAATTATTCTCTTCCCCCAGACGGTGGATGATCGCTTCCGGCAAGCCTATCGACCCGCGCCAGAGCTCATAGGCTTCTTCGTCTTTTTTGTAGACGGCAATGTGCAATTTTGTTATCGGGATCTTAAATTCTTTGGTCAACAGCTCCCAGGCGAACTGGATAGCTTCTTTCTTGAAATAATCGCCAAAAGAAAAATTGCCGAGCATTTCAAAAAAAGTATGATGCCTGGGGGTTTTGCCGACCCGTTCGATATCCAGTGTCCGGATGCATTTTTGAACGGTCGCGGCCCGGCGGTGCTTCGGCTTTTCCTGGCCAAGAAAGATCGGTTTGAACTGGAGCATTCCGGCCAGGGTCAGCAGGACGGTCGGATCGCTGGGGACAAGGGAAGCGCCGGGTAGGACTTCGTGCCCCTTGGCGGCAAAAAATGCCAGGAATTTTTCTCTAATTTCCGAGCTTTTCATCAATAATGCTCCTTATTTTGGCCTGGACTGTTTCGATCGGCAGGTTTTCAAAGGGAAAAAGTTTGATCCTGGACTGGTCGGCCGCGGCCAGTTCCAGATATTTGGCCCGGACCCGATCGTGGAACTCCATTCCTTCGCGCTCAAAACGATCTGCTCCTCCTTTACTTTTGGCCCTCTCCAATCCGACTGACGGGGGAATATCAAGAAGAATGGTCAGATCCGGCCTGATCCCATAGCTTGCTTCCATGTTCATAAAGCGGATCAGGTCTTCCGGCAGCCCGCGTCCTCCGATCTGATAGGCCAGAGTTGAGTCAAGGTAGCGGTCACAGATCACGAAATTGCCGGAGTTAATAGCCGGCCTGATCACGCTATTGACGTGTTCGGCGCGATCGGCAAAAAACAGGCAGGCTTCCGCCAATTGATCGATCGGTCCGCTTTTTTCCAGGAGGAGCGCCCGGAGCTTAACGCCCAGAGGCGTTCCTCCCGGTTCCCTGGTCTGAACAACACTCATCCCCTTTTCTTCAAGATATGTTTTTAATAACCGGGAATGGGTCGATTTGCCGCACCCTTCCGGTCCTTCAAAAGTAATGAACATTATTGCTTCCCCGGAGCCAGATTGAATCCGAGAAGAAACTCCTTCCTGATCGAACGATAAGTGACCTCTAGATTATAACAATGAAATTTAAAAAATAAAGTGTAATCTATATCTTCCGGCGTCCAATCGTCCAGAAAATACGAAGCCGCGATCTTGGCGGCGGTCCGGTCAAGATCAAACTGCGCGCTGGCCAGCAGTCGGTCGGACGGACGGAAACGATAGAGCTCGTAATTAAAAGGAGAGGTGCCGTTAACAAAGAAATAATGCGAAAGACCGGCGTTGAAAGCCAGCCGGGGATTGATTTTTTTTATCAGCTCCAGCTGGAGCGACGGTTTTTCCCAGCGTCCTTGTCCGGCATAATAACTGCAATCGTAGATCAGGGATGGAACAATGTCCCCCAGCGCGCTTGCCGGCAGATCGCCTGATATTCTCAGGTTGACGCTGTTCCGGCCAAGTTTTTGATTGTTCTCCTCGTTGACAATCCCGGTGCTAAGGTCCAGGTCGGCCCTGGCCGCTGAACGCAAAATGGGGAATCCCCGCGAGTAAAACCGGAGGTTAGGGAGAAAGCTGACCCGCTGATAATTGATCCTTTCCCGATATGAAACAGTCGTTTCCAGCGAATAACGATATTCGGCCGGTTCTGTAAAAAGGCCAAAAGAGAGCTGGCTGTTTTCCGTTGAATATTCACCGAAAGAATAAGTGTGGGTGATCCCTCCGGAGCGGCCGTCGTTTCCATTGCTGTTCAAACGGATATTTCCTTTATTGGAGTCGTCTAACAGATAATTAGCATTCAGTCCAAGCTGAAGCCCCTTTCGTTCAGCATAACCAAGCGAATAGGCGCCGGATAAACTTCGGTTTAAATGCCAGGCCATAGTTTCATTTATGTATGTTCCATCTTCTTCATTGGCGCCGATCTGGGGGAACGGCGGTAAATTCTTATTTCCTCTCTCTTGCGCGCTAAGGTCGTAAATGTAAGTCGGCATCGGGACAATGGGGAACTGCCCCAGCCAAAAATATCCCCAGTAAGCGACCAGCCATTTATTCCTGGGATAAAAAATGATCTCCCCAGCGCTGACATGATAGTGCGGGGAGGGAAAATCGCAGGTGGTCAGGGTCGCCTGGCGCAGGTCAAAGGTGTCCGGGCTGAAAGAGACCTCTCTGCCGGTCAGGTCGACTTCCCGGAAATTGAAGGTGATATTTCTAGCTTGTCCGGTTTTGGTCAGCAGGTTATAGGCAAGGCTATCCCCTTCTATGCTGATCCCCTCATACAGAAAATAAACATTATTTTCAGCGTTGATCGTTTCTCTGGTCGCCTGGTAGAAGATCTTTCCCGCCTTGAGATAGATCTCCTTGTAGAAAACCTCAACCGATCCTCGCATCTCAACCGTTTCAGCCGAGACGTCGTAGTGCAGTGTATTACCTGTTAAACGGATATCTTTGTAGGTTACCTCAACCGAGCTGCTGGCGTCGACCTTTTGCGATCCTTTGGCGTAGGAAATGTTATCGGCGTTAACAATAAAATCGTTTGGTTGGGCATATAATGGAGAAATGAAAAGAATTATTAAAGACAATACAATCATTAACCGGAGGCTGAACGCCTCGGTTAATGGATTATGGGAACCGCGACGTTTAGTCGCGTGTTTCCATAACAATAATAGGTTAAGAATCTTCATTTAGGCTAAGCGACTTCTTCATAGCGCGATTCTTTGCTGGCGAACTTGGCGATCTCTTTGCGAAAGACCAATTCTATCTGTCCGACCGGGCCGTTTCGCTGTTTGGCGATGATTATCTCGGCGATATTTCCCCGCTCCGATTGCGGATTGTAATAATCATCGCGATGAATGAACATGACCAGATCGGCCGTCTGTTCGATCTCGCCTGATTCGCGCAGGTCGGACAATCTGGGGATCCGGTCGGGCCGCTGTTCCACCGCCCGGGAAAGCTGGGACAAGGCAACGACCGGGCATTCCAGTTCTCGGGCCATGATCTTGAGCGAACGGGCGATCTCGGATATCTCCTGGACCCGGTTCTCGACCCGGGATTTGTTCCCTCTCATCAGCTGGAGGTAGTCAACGATGATCAGGCCAAGCCCCTTTTCCAGCTTGAGCCGCCTGGCCTTGGCTCGAATTTCGGTGGAGCTCATTGAGGCACTATCATCAATATAGATAGGCGCTTCGGACAAACGGCCTAAAGCGCGGGTTAGTTTTTTCCAACCGGTATCAGATAAGGTGGCAGTCTTGAGTTTTTGTTGTTCGATTTCCGCTTCCGCGCAAAGCATTCTCTGGGCCAGCGACTCTTTGCTCATTTCGAGCGAGAAGATCGCTACCGGGATCTTGCTCCTGATGGCAACATCCTGGGCAATGTTCAAGGCAAACGCGGTTTTACCGACCGACGGCCTGGCCGCTAAAATGATCAATTCCGAGTTTTGGAAGCCGGCGGTCATGGTATCAAGGTCGGTGTAACCGGTCGGCACTCCGGTGATCGACTGGTTCTTGCCGTAAAGGCTGTCGATCTTATCAAGAACGGTCTTGATGACCGAATCGATCTTGCTGAATCCTTCGCGCGAATGACGCATGGCGATATCAAAGATCATTTTTTCGGCGTTATCCAGAACGTCATCGATCTGGTGCGGATCGGAAAAAGCTTCGCCTACTATTGAGGTCCCGGACTCGATAAGGCGGCGTAAAATATACTTTTCTTCAACTATCTTGGTGTAATGGTCGACATTCGCCGCGGTTGGGACCGAATTTATCAGGTCGGCAACGTAGACCGACCCTCCGACCGCGTCAAGCTTCCCTGATTTACGCAAAGTCTCGGTGACGGTTACCAGATCGACCGGCTCCCCTTTGTCAAACAAAACCAGGATCGCCTCAAAAATGTAGCGGTGGGCGTCACGATAAAAACTGTCCGGTGCCAGGGACTCGGCCGCTCGGAAAACGGCATTTTTATCCAGCAGCATTGAGCCTAGGACCGATTGCTCGGCCGCCAGGTTTTGGGGGGGTATTTTTTCTTCTACCATAACCTGGTAATTTTAACACAGGGAAGAGAGCGATACTAGGCTAACCGCGCGATTTAAATTAGTGTATAATTTATCACCATGGACAGGAAATTTCTGGTCTCAATGGAAAAAGAAACCGCCCTTAATGAGCGTTTATCCAGGCTGGGTATTGTTGATGCCGAGGTTGATGAAAAATTCATCCGTTCCGGCGGGCCTGGCGGGCAGAATGTCAATAAAGTTTCCAGCGGTGTATACCTGAAGCATTTGCCGACCGGTCTTGAGGTGAAAATGACGCAGGAACGCTCCCAGGCGCTTAACCGTTTCCTGGCCTGGCGATTATTGGCCGATAAGATCGAAGAACGCATCCTTGGCCTCAAGAGCGCCCGCCGGCAAGCGATCGAAAAGATCAGGCGACAGAAAAGAAAACGCTCCAGAAGGGCCAAAGAAAAGGTCCTGCAAGCTAAAAAGCAGGTTAGCCAGAAAAAGAAGGCCCGCAAAGTCGGACTAAAAGAATACTTTTAACCGCGTACTTCAGTGCGCGGTAGCGGATCGTCCAGCACGCGATAACGGATTGTCCAGGGAGCGTGATTAAGGACCGCAGAATAAATTCTGCGGTTAAATCATCCTAATTATTGGATAATTTTATCCCAAATGGCGGTGGCTCAGGCACCTCTTTGATCTTCCCGGCTTTTGACTCGTACATTTTAATGTTTTCTTCCAACGCCTTGAGCAGACGGTTGGCATGGGCCGGCGACATGATCACCCGGGCATTGACCTGTCCTTTGGGGGGATGGGCAAAGATGAAATCAAAAACAAATTCGTTCTCGTTGTGAGAGATCACAGCGATGTTGCTGTAGACTCCCCCGGCAATTTGGTCGTTGATCGCGATCTGGATCTCTTTTTCGTTCATTTATTTTCACCTCCGCATTCAGCGCTTCCTTTTTCTAAGACTTCCAGGGCATGGGGAATAACCGGCAAAATTATCGCCAGGCACTCTTTGACCGCTTTGGGGCTTCCAGGCAGATTAACGATCAAGCTTTTTCCTCTGGAACCGGCGATCCCTCTTGATAACATTGCTTTTTGAGTGATCTTGAGCGATTCTCCGCGGATCGCTTCGGCGATCCCGGGGATTTCCCGGTCAATAACTTTACGGGTCGCCTCGGGGGTGACGTCGCGTGGGGAAAGACCGGTCCCACCGGTAGTTAAGACCAGATCGCACTTTTCTTGATCGATGAACTCAATTAATTTGGCGGAAATATCATCAATTTCATCCGGAACAATGACGTATTCATAAAACTCGGCCTTGAGCGTCTCTTTGATCGCCGGACCGCTTAGGTCGACCCGCTCTCCCTTTGACCCTTTATCGGAGACAGTGATTATGCCAACTTTCATAATATAAATATTAGCGGACAGGGACAAGCCCTGTCCCTACATCCTTTCGATAATATCTCCTGCTTTGATTGTCCCGCCTTTTACGACCATTCCGAAGATCCCTTCTCTTGGCATGACGCAATCGCCGACCTGATAGTAAATGATACACCGTTTAACACACTCTTTGCCAATTTTGCTGATCTCAAGGAGCGTTTCGCCAATGGCCAATCGCTCTCCAATATTTAAGGACAACAGATCTATCCCTTCAGTAATAATATTTTCCCCAAAGGAACCGTTAACCAATTTCAGTCCCTTGGCTTTCATCTTGTCGATCGATTCATTCGCCAGAAGGCTGACCTGTCTGATTCCTCCCTTGGCATGATGATCACCCTCTACCCCAAGCTCTTCGATCAGGTTGATCTCTTTGACCTCGTTTTTTGGGCCCTGGACAGGACTTACGCAGACTGCTTTGACTTGTGGCATAAAAATATTTCTCCTATGATCATTTGCTTATCGACCGCTTTGCACATATCGTAGATCGTTAAAGCGGCGACACTGACGGCCGTTAACGCTTCCATTTCGACCCCGGTTTTGCCGATACAATCAACCCTTCCCTCTATCTCAATTGAATTAGCTTTGACCTTGCACTCAACGGCGATATTGGTCAGGACCAGCGGATGACATAACGGGATCAAGTCGCTGGTCTTCTTGGCCGCCTGGATCCCGGCGATCCTGGCGACCGCTAATACGTCCCCTTTTTTTAACTGATTATTATTTACCAGCCTGATCGTTTCTTTAGCCAGGCTTATCGAACCTCTGGCGATCGCGATCCTTTTTTGGTCCGGCTTGCTTCCGACATCAACCATTTTGGCCTTACCTTTATTATCTAGATGTGAAAAATGAACGGGTCCCTCCTGAGAATGAACTTCTCGGTTCCTCCCGTTCATTTTTTTTGTTTTAACCCCCAATTTCTATCATCTCCCTGTTGTTTGATTTCTCCCCTCTGGCCGGTTTGTTGTTGATCACTTCTTTGAGCGCCGCTTCCGCTCCAATGGCTCGAACATCGACCTCAAAATTAGAGAAGAGACAGGAACGGAGTTTGCCATCGGCGGTCAGTCGGACCCGGTTGCAGATCGAGCAATCCCCCCCCTCGCCGTTTTCAACCTTATAGAAACTGCCGCTTTTCAAATCCATTTTCCTGATGAATCTTCCCTTAAGCCCACTGGCTTTAGCAAAATCGATCAGCGCTTCTTTTTCATCGGCGTTAAATCCGTCGATCAGTACGCTGTTCAGCTTTGTTCCGCTAAACCCGGCCTCTCTTGCCGCTTTTATCCCCGCCAGCGCCTCGCTTAACTCTCCGCAGCGGGTTATTTGCCGGTATCTTTCCGGCTGAAGGGAATCGAGGCTGATATTAAGACGTGTTAGCCCGGCTGCTTTTAACTCCTTGGCATATTGAGAGAGCAAAATCCCATTTGTCGTCATCGCCAGTGTTTTAACCCCATCAATCGCCGCTAATCCGCGAACCAGATCTACTATCCCCCGCCTGACCAGCGGCTCACCCCCCGTCAGGCGGAATTTGTAAAAGCCAAGCTTGACCGCCGCTTTGACGATCTCTTCAATCTCTTCAAAACTCAAGATCTCGCTATGCGGCTTCAACCTGATCCCCTCTTCCGGCATGCAGTAAGTACAGCGCAAATTACACTTATCTGTTACCGCTATCCGTAAATAGTAAATATCCCGGTTAAATCGGTCTAACATCGACTAATCTTCCTTTTTTAAGATTGGTATCTCCACTTTTTATCCTTATTACTCCGTTTGCCTTGGTTAAGGAAAACATATGGGCCGAGCCGTGAAAATCAACCGGTTGAACACCGCCTCGTTTGATCAAAACCGGCAGATACTGTTCCCTTTTTGAGTATTTACATGAATAACTGGTAATTAACGGCAAAGAGCAAATTGTATCAGAGTGTTCCTTCCCGATCATTTTATTGATAGCTGGAGCGACAAAAAGCTCAAATACGACTAATACCGAAACCGGATTACCCGGCAAGCCAAATATTAGCTTCTTTCCTTTTGTGCCAAAGACGGTCGGTTTGCCCGGTTTAATGGCGACTTTATTAAAAACAATTTTTACCCCGCAAGATCGCAAGACTTCTTTTACAAAATCATAATCCCCTACCGAAACCCCGCCGGATAAGATTAAAATATCGTTTTCCCGCAAGCCTCGGGTGACCATCGATTTTGTTGCCCTGATATCATCTTTCGCGATCCCCAGATAGTCTGCTTCGATCCCCAATCTTTTTAGCTGGGAGATAAGCATAGGTCCGTTACTATTTCGGATCTGACCGGTCATTGGTTTAAGGTTTGGCTCAACCAGTTCCGATCCGGTGGAAATAACTCCTACCTTTGGAGAACTGATCACTTTAACCCTTGTTTTGCCAACCGTAGCCAGCATGGCAACTTCCTGCGGACGGATCAAAGAGCCGGAAGAAAGGACTAATTCTCCTCTTTTAACGTCTTCCCCGCACTTTGCGACATTTCGCCGTTTTTCCGTCCTAATAATATTGACTTTTCCCTTGGATAATTCAAAGGTATTCTCCACTCTAATTACTTGATCGGCTCCTCTGGGAAGCATCGCGCCGGTCATGATCCGGGCGCATTCCCCTGGCCTAATGATCCTTTGGGGCACTTTTCCGGCTGGGATATTTTCAATGACCATAAATTCTTTTGACTGGTCTTTAGAATTAACCGCAAAACCATCCATTGCCGAGCGATCGAATGGTGGGATATTAACATCTGAATAAACATTCTCTCCCAAAAACCTTCCGAGCGCCGCAGAAAGCGGGATAATTCCCGTTCCTAAAGGACGGACCTGACCAAGAATAATATTTAATGCTTTTGTCGCTTTGATCATATGACCTGCACCGCCGTTGCTTTGAATGTTAAAAAGAGCTCCTTGCCGGGAGCGATCCCGATCTCTTCTGCGGAGGCGCGGGTTATATTGGAAACAAACGTCTCTCCCGCTTTGATTCTGGTCCGATAGATCAACCCGGCCGGCTCGACGGATAAAACAATCCCGCGCAAGCAATTGCGGGCGCTGGTTTTTGTCGGCTCAAGAGAAAGAAGAATATCTTCCGGATGAACCACGACCCAGGCATCAGACTTTTGCTCTGCCGCCGCCTCAAAACAGACCAGAGGGTTCTTAAAAATGCTTTGTCCATTATCGTCTGTAAGTCGCCCGTGAAAGATATTTTCGATCCCTAAAAAGCCGGCAACTTCTTTAGTCGCTGGTTTTTGGATAACTTCTTCCGGCCGGCCGGTCTGCGCGATCGCTCTGTTTATCATGATCATTAATTGATCAGCCACGATCAGTGCTTCGGCTTTATTATGCGTTACCCAGATCGTCCTGATCTTTTTTTCATGAATGATGCTTTTCAACATCTGGCGGAACTCAATTTGAGAGGTCAGATCTAAATTAGAGAATGGTTCATCAAGCAGCAAAGTCTTTGGCCCCACAACCAGCGCCCTGGCCAGGGCGACCTTTTGCGCTTCTCCGCCCGACAAGGTAATTGCCCTCCTGTCTCTAAGATGAGCAACGCCAAACACTTCCAGCCAATGGTCAACTTGCTGCCTGATCTTTCTTCCCCGCCTGAATCGCAGGCCAAGCGCCACATTTTCAAAGACTGACAGGTCAAATAATAACGGTTCCTGAAACACCATTGAGATGCTCAAATCGATCCTTCCTGTATCAAGCCCCATTAATTTGCGCAAATAGGTGCTTTTCCCGGCCCCATTTGGTCCCAATAACGCGGTGATCATGATCTTTTTGTCCTTTGCTGGATCATGGTTAAGCCAAAATTGACCGAAAATGAAAGGACCAATAAGACCATGCTTAAGGCAATCGCCAGTTCAAACGCTCCTTTTTGTGACTCTAAAACAATAGCCGTAGTTAAAACCCTGGTCTGACCTTTAATGTTGCCGCCAACCATCATGACCGCGCCGACTTCCGAAATGATCCCGCCAAAACCGGCCATGACCGCAGCCAAAAGAGAGAGCCTTGTCTCTTTGACCAAAAGCCAGGCCAATTGCCACCCCTTGGCCCCAAGGGCTTGCGCCTGCCATTTCATTTTCTGCGGGATCTGCTGAATTGTTGCAAGGGTTAACCCGGCAATGATCGGGGTTGCCAAAATCACCTGGGCAATGATCATCGCTTGAGGAGTGTAGATCATCTCCAGAAAACCAAGCGGCCCGCCTCGCCAGAGAAATAACATTACCAGCAAACCAACAACTACTGGAGGAAGTCCCATGCCGGTATTTATGATCCCCACCACTATCTTCTTAAAGGGAAAATCACGAAGCGCGAGAAACATCCCCAGGCTGATCCCAATAACGATTGAGATCAGCAAAGCTGTTCCGGAAACTTTTAAGGTCAATATAATTATATTTATTAATTCTGGATACATTCAATTAAACCTTTCAGGCTTCAAACTAACCGCGCACTTAAGTGCGCGGTTAGATGAAGATAAGGATCTTCCCTATTTAGCGTCCGGGAAAAACAATGGCTGTCCATATTTTTCCTTGCCAAAATTAGCGATCACTTTTTGGGTTGCCGGCGCGACCATAAAATCCGCGAACGCCTTTCCCCCGGCGCGGTTGATCTCAGGCCATTTTTCCGGATTAACCTCAATAATATGATAAGGATTAAGCAGTAAAGCATCCCCCTCACAGAGAATAACCAGTTTTAACCGGTCCTTATAGCTGAGATACGTCGCTCTATCCGAAAGAGTGTAAGCGTATTTTTGATCTGCAATTAATAGGGTTGCCCCCATCCCCTGGCCGGATTCAAGATACCAAAGGTTTGAGATCTGGGCCTTGGAGTGAGGCCAGATCGCCAGCTCCTTGGAGTGAGTTCCGGATCTATCCCCTCTGGAGACAAAATTTGACCCGCTGTCGCTTATCCTTTTAAACGCTTCGCCAACAGCTTTGGCCGTTCTGACCTGAGCCGGGTCGTTTGGCGGACCAAGCAGGACAAAGTCGTTATGCATGACCGCCCGTCGGTTGATCCCAAAACCTTGTTGTACCAGTTTGGCTTCATCCTTGGGAGAATGGACCAGGAGAACATCGGCTTTGCCGCGTCGCCCCATCTCCATAGCCATACCGGAACCTACCCCGATCGGTTTGATCTGGCTGCCGCTCTGTTTTTCAAAGATCGGAAGCAAAACATCGAGCAACCCGGAGTCCACCGTACTGGTCGTGGTCGCCAAAATGATCGACTGAGAAGCGGCAAAAGAAGCGGAAAACAAAGTGATCGCCAGTAACCAGCAAATTATAAACTTCCTAAACATTTTTTTCTCCTTTCCAAATGTGGGAGGTTGAATGGTTTCCCTATCAACCCTTGAGTCCCGCTGTCGCAAGACTACCGTCCTGCCGGCCATTGCCGCGAACGCGGCTTTAGATCGTCAAGATCGGAGATATGTATTATATTTGGATCTGCAATTCAAATAACATTGAATTGTTATCAACCTGGGACGTTTCTTCCTGGACCAGATTATAGTTGACCAGCATCTTGGAACTGCTGTCAATAATTAAAGCCCCACCCAGAGTTAAAGTATTAACCACGTTGTTCGCGGTCGACATATTTGGGTTAAATGTTTCGTAACGGACGAGCGGCTCGTAGCAGCCAAACAGACCGGTCAATTGAAGCGAGGCTTCGGAAAGCTTGGTGTTGGATGTGCTGCTTCCGCCCGACATCAATTCTGCCACTAACTGGTAGTTCGCGAATTTATACTCGGCATCTATCGCTCCGCATTTGCGATCGACCATGTTCGGTCCAAATTTCCCATAATAACCTGAAAGTCCAATATCAAGGTTGTCAGTTTTATAATTGATCCGGCCGACAAGATCTTTCCCTTTATTGGTGTCAGCTGATCCGGTCCCATTGACTAAAGCCGAATCAAAAAAGAAACCCGAGACCGGCAGAGGACCGCTCATTCGGTAACCATAATCTCTGGAAGCGACAATTACACCATAGTGGCTTGGAATAAAGCCGGTGCTGTAAATTGTCTTGTATTTGCCTGAATCATAGGCAAAGGGGAGAAGAAATTGACCCATCTTAACCTTATATTGATTGACCTTCATCTCAATATAGGCATCAGCCAAAGCGACATTCCCGCCGGTCGAAAGAGCGGCAAAATCCGGTTGGATGACAAAAAGAGTGTCCGCAGCGGTTTCCCCGGTCAGTTTGATCCTGGCCCGTGAGAGCGTATTGGTATCAGCACTATTTGCCGCTTGATAAAATCCATAACGATACCTCAATGAACCTGAAATGTTGACCTTTTTAACATAACCTGGAGCCGGAACAGCGATTTCAGCCACGACTGGCGCCGCCGGCTGAACAATAGCCGCGCTTTCCAGCGAAACAATTAGGGCCTTTGGCACGGCAACACCCTTCTTCTCCGTCTTTTTTACGACCGCGTCAGAAATAGAAGTCAGCAGAAGCAGGCCAAAAACAGTTAAGACAAGTATTTTCTTCATTATTTCTTTCCTTTCATGATAATTCTTTCCGGGACACTATAAACGTTCAATCTTTTTCCTCTGGCAAAACCGATCAGGGTAACCTTTAGCTTTCTCGCTAATTTGACCGCCTGATCGGTTGGCGCGCTGACCGAGGCGACTATCGGGATGCCGCACTTATTGATCTTATAAAATATCTCCGAAGAGATCCGTCCGCTAAGCAGCAGCATGGCCAAAGAAAAATCAAGCTTATTGATCAAAGCTTCACCGATTATTTTATCGACCGCGTTGTGCCTCCCGATATCATCCTGGCGCGCGATTATTCCATCCTTGCCGCACAAAGCGGCGCTGTGGACACCTCCTGTTTTTTGAAATTCTACGGAACTATGTTGAAACTGGTCCATAAACTCTAATAATTTTTTCCAGCTAACGGTTGATCTGACCGTCAATTTTAATTTACGCAGTTTATCCAGAGAATTGTAAAATATAATCCCCCGGCCGCATCCCGATGTGTATAATCGCTTATCAAGCAGCTTTTTGCCAAAATCGATCCCGTTAACAATCGTAACGGTCGCCTGCCAATACTTTTCATCGACCCGGATGCCGGTAATTTCGTCAATATCTTTAATTAATCCGGAAGAGTACAGAAAACCGACCGTTAATTCGCGCAGGCTAACGGGGCTGCACAGCAGCGTCGCCAACTCCTGGCCGTTGACAATGATCGTCAGCGGGACCTCTTCCGTTACCCAATCAACGATCTTTCCGCTTTTGCCGTCAATAATCTTATGGATCGTAAACTTATTCATTTATCAATTTTAAATCCTCAGGCGTATTAAGATTAAGCAAGCTTATTTTTTCTTCCCTTTTAAGGTCAAAATAGCTCTTTTTCCGGCATCGCCCGGCAAGATCGCGGATCGAGAATTGTCCGGCCTCAATTAACTGCCCGATAACCGGGAGCAATGATCTTCTGTAAATAGAGTGCAGCGGCTCTAACCTGTTCTCATATCTTGCGATCAAGCAATCCGGCTGCTTTTCTTCGAATTTTGCCCGCTGTTGGGTGATCGCTTCCGCTGAAAGAGCGGGCATATCGCAGGCACAGACGAACACAGCCTCATTGCTGCTTGCCGACAGACCAGCCTGGAGCCCTCCTATTGGCCCTACCTCTTTGATCGCATCTGACACAATTTTGATTTCGGGGAACTTTTTAAAGTAGCGCTCCGGTGAATTTGATACGATTATCAGTTCATCAAATAATTCTCGAAGGAGCGCTACTGTCCGATCAATTATCCGTTCACCACCGACTTTTAGGAAGGCTTTGTCTGCCCCTCCCATCCTGCTATTCTGCCCGCCGGCCAGGATAACCGCTGACATCTTCATTTACTGATCTGTGGTTTTCTATAAAAGCTGACAACGATCAGGCCAGCAATTAGAATAGACGTCGCGAAAATAAATGCGGGCGAGAAGCTATTGGTGCTTTGCTTGACATATTCCATGATCATTGGGCCCACGACCGCAGCCGCTCCCCAGGCGGTTAAGATCGGACCGTATATTCCGCCGATATTCTTTGACCCAAATGTATCCGCAGCAAAGGCTGGCATTGTGCCGAACCCGCCGCCGTAGCAAAGCAGGATCCAGCAGCAAGCCGCGCCAAAAACCCAAACATTGGTCATGCTCGATAACAGGAAAAACAAAGGGATTTGAGTAGCAATGATCACTATAAATATGTTTTTTCTGCCAAAATTGTCCGATAGTGACGACCAAAAAAGACGACCAAAACCGTTAAATAGTGAGGTTACAAAGATCAGTGTCCCGGCGGTAATGGCGGTTAAACCGACCTGGCTTTGCCCCAATGGTGACATATTGCTGATCAGCGCGATCCCAGCGGTAACGTTGATGAACAAGGTAAGCCAAAGGATGTAAAATTGATTCATCTTCAACGCTTCACGGAAGGTCAGATGAACCTCGGCTTTAGTCTCTCCCGCTTTGGATTCCACCTTTTTCGCCGGCATATAACCTTCAGGAGGATTATGAAGATGTTGAGCGGCAAATAATAAAGTGATCAAAAAGAAAATACCGGAAAGATAAAAAGTATTGGCAACTCCGACCGAAACGATCAAAAGAGGGGCAACCTGCCCCATTAAAGCGGCCCCCAGGCCAAAACCCATGATCGCGAAACCGGTTACCAGCCCTTTTTTATCGGGAAACCAGCGGACCAGAATGGCGATCGGCGTAATATAACCCAATCCGTTACCAATTCCAGCAATAAGGCCATAGCCTATCCAAAGCAACATAAGGTTAGACATGCCGATAGCTAAACCGCTAATAATTGTCCCCAAACCAAAAAGAACGGCGGAAATTGTCGCGATCATCTTACTTCCAGCTTTATCAACAAAGCGGCCGCCAAAAGCGGCTGATAATCCCAGGAATAGTATTGCTAGTGTAAAGGTGAACCCAACCTCCGGCCCCGACCAGCCGGTCAAAGTCATAATAGGCTTCTTGAAAACGCTCCAGGCATAAACTGAACCAAGCATGAACATCATCACAATTCCTGCCACAGCTACAACCCAACGATTTTCTGGTTTTTCGCTCATTTTATTTCTCCTTTATCACAAAAGTATTGTTTACCCAAAATCTCCTTTCATTTTTTTTTAACTGCTCCAGATCTTTTCCATATTGCACGCGGCGACTTTGTATTCCGGGATCTTAGAGATCGGATCAAGGGCGGGATTGGTCAGAACATTGACATTGGCTTCCTTGAAATGGAAAGAGATAAAAACTACTCCCCTCTTTGGACGGTCGGAGATCCTGGCCTCAACGTCAATTGAGCCGCGGCGAGTGGAAACCTTGACCATATCTTTGTCATTAATGCCAAGCCTGGTCGCGTCTTCCGGATTGATCTCAGCATAATTACGGGGGACAAATTTATCGATCGCTTTGACCCGTCTGGTTTCATTGCCGGAGTGGTAATGAAAGAGGATCCGCCCGCTGGTCAGGATAAAGGGATACTCTTTGTCGGTCTGTTCATTCGCCGGCTTATATACAACGGCATGCAATTTCCCTTTCCCGTTAGGCCGTTTAAATTTCCCTCCCTCGTGAAGCACAATTGTTCCCGGGTGGTCGGTACTGGGGCATGGCCATTGCAAACCATCACCTTCCAGTCTCGCGAAGTTTATCCCCCCCATTGAAGGAGTAACCCTGGCAATTTCGTCCATGATCGCGGAAGTACCGCTATACTCCATAGGCAAGCCAAAAGCTTTGGCAATCTCACAAACAATTTCCCAATCGTATTTGCTGCCAACCGGTTTCTCTCTGGCTGGCCGCAACAGTTGTACCCGTCTTTCCGTATTGGTAAAGGTGCCGTCTTTCTCATACGCTCCGGCGGCCGGGAAGACAACATCGGCTATTTCCGCGCTTTCGGACATAAATATATCCTGAGTGACAAAAAACTCCAGCTTTTCAAATCCCTCTTTTACGTGTTTAACGTCTGCTTCGGTCATCAGCGGGTTTTCTCCCATTGAATAGACCGCCTTGAGCTTCCCTTCTTTTGACCTGGTAGAGAACTCGGTAACAACCAGACCTGGTTTGTCCGATAGTTTCACCCCCCAGGCCTTCTCGAACTTTGTTTTTACCGCCGGATCATCAATTTTCTGATACCCAGGATAAACGTTAGGCAAGGCCCCCATGTCGCAAGCCCCTTGAACGTTCGCTTGTCCGCGCAGCGCCATGATCCCGGCCCCCCGCTTTCCAATATTTCCGGTGATCAGGGCAAGATTGGCAATGCTTAATACATTGTCGACTCCGGTCGTATGCTGGGTAATTCCCATCGTGTAGAAGATCATGGCTGACCTAGCGCCGCCGTAAAGCAACGCAGCCTGTTTAATGAGCTCTTTATCAACCCCGGTGATCTTGCTGACCTTATCCAGGTCATAATCAACTAAAAGCTTTTTCAGATCTTCAATTCCTTCAGTATGTTTATCAATAAAGTCGGATTTTTCCAGTTTATTGTCCAAAATCTGTTTCATGATCCCGTTAAGCAAGGCGACATCGGTCCCTGGCGTGTGCGGCAAATATAAGTCGGACGCCTTAGCAATATCAACATAACGGGGATCGCAGACAATTATTTTCGCCCCATTGTTTTTCTGGTTCTCTTTAATGAACTTCGCGATAACCGGATGGGTTTCGGTCGTGTTAGAACCAATAATGAACATGACGTCAGAATCAAAGATATCCTCTAACGAATTGGTAGCTGCCCCCGCCCCAAGGGCAATATTCAAACCGGCCACGGTCGAGGAGTGGCAAAGCCTGGCGCAGTTATCGACATTATTTGTCCCGATTCCCGCCCTGGCGAATTTTTGGATGACGTAGTTATCTTCATTGGTGCATCGGGATGAGCCGAGGACCCCGATCGAATCCGCCCCATATTTTTCTTTGATCTCTTTGAGCCTTTGGGCGGTGAAGGAAAGAGCCTCTTCCCAGGTCGCTTTTTTAAACCTGCCATTTTTCTTGATCAAGGGGGTGGTCAACCTTTCCGGACTGTTGACATATTCATAACCAAACCGCCCTTTGACGCAGGCGCGGCCTTTATTGACCTTGCTATTGATCGCTCTGGCCATGACCAACTGATTGTTTTTATCCTTGAATAGCTTAAGATTGCAGCCAACTCCGCAGTAAGCGCAAACGGTATCAGTCGGGACCAGATCCTTAAACTTCCCTTTGCCGATCCTGGTCTTTTCTATCAAAGCTCCAGTCGGACAGGCCTGGACGCATTCCGCGCAAAAAAGACAGGTGCTTTCCTCCAGCGGCTGGTCAAAAGGAGTGGTGATCTCGGTTTTAACGCCGCGGCCGGCAACACAGATCGCCTCAACCCTGGCTTGGTTGGCGCAGGAGTCGACGCATCTTTTGCACATGATGCATTTGGCCGGTTCTTTTTTAATAAATGGATTGGTATCCCAGGGGGTTTTAACTTCTTTAGCAAAAACATCTTCGTCTTTTAAAAAGATGCTTCTCTTGATCCCAAACTGATAGGCCAGGTCCTGCAAAGTGCATTCCCCGTCTTTTTCGCAGGTCATACAGTCAAGCGGATGGTTGGCTAAAATTAATTCCAGATTCATCTTCCGGGTTTCATTTACCAATTGGGTGTCTGTTTTAATTTCCATTCCTTCTGCAACCCTGGTAATGCACGCCCGAGGGAGAACACGGGCATTTTTCATCTCCACCACGCAAATGCCGCAGTAAGCATCCTGGGAAACATCTTTCAAATGGCACAATGTAGGGATGTTGATCCCCAGTTTGGCGCAAGCTTCCGCAATGGTTTCCCCTTCTTTTACCTGGTAATCAACATCATTGACCTTAATGTTTAACATTTTCTCCTCCATCTTTTATCCTTTATGAACAGCGTCAAAACGGCAAACATCGTAGCACCTGCCGCACTTAATGCATTTCGACTTGATGATCTTATAACCTTTGTCCCGGCTCCCTTCGACCGCTTCAGTTGGGCAATTTTTTTGGCATAGACCGCAGAGTTTACATTTTTCTTCGACGATCCGGTAATTGAGCAGGCCCGAGCACTTGTGCGAACGGCATTTTTTCTCTTCAATGTGCTCTTTATATTCGCTTTCAAAGTAGCGCAAAGTCGAGAGGACCGGGTTTGACGCGGTCTGGCCAAGGCCGCAGAATGAAGTTTTTTGCATGGTCTGGCAAAGATTCTTTAGCAGTTCAAGGTCTGATAGTTGTCCTTTACCTTCGGATATCTTTTCAAGGATCTTTAGCATCTGGTATCCGCCGATCTTACAGGGGGCGCACTTGCCGCACGACTCATCAACGCAAAAACCTAGATAAAATTTGGAGATATCAACCATGCAATCGGTCTCATCCATGACGATCATTCCGCCAGATCCCATGATCGAGCCAAGCTTTTGCAGGTTATCGTAGTCAACCGGGGTGTCCAGGTGATTTTCAGGGATAACTCCGCCTGATGGTCCGCCGGTTTGGACCGCTTTGATCTTTTTCTTGCCGGCAATACCGCCGCAAATGTCAAAAACGATCTCCCGAATTGTTGTCCCCATGGGGACTTCTACCAATCCGGAATCCTTGACCTTTCCGGTAACGGCAAAAACCTTGGTCCCCTTTGATTTTTCAGTCCCGATCTCCGCGAACCAATCCCCACCACGCAGAAAGATGACCGGGATATTGGCCAAGGTTTCAACGTTGTTGATCATTGTTGGTTTTCCCCATAAACCGCGCTCCGAAGGATACGGAGGCCGCTGTCTTGGTCTTCCGCTCTCTCCTTCGATCGAAGCGATCAGCGAAGTTTCTTCGCCGCAGACAAAGGCTCCGGCACCAAGCCTGATCTCAACATCGAAGCTGAACTTCGAGCCTAAAATATTCTTACCTAAAAATCCGCGGGCATAGGCCTGATCAATCGCTTTCTGGATCCGATCGATCGCCAGAGGATATTCAGCCCTGATATAAAAGAAACCCTGGCTTGCCCCGGCGCAAAACCCGCCAATGATCAAACCTTCCAGAACCGAATGCGGATCCCCTTCCAAAACGCTCCTGTCCATGTATGCGCCCGGATCACCTTCGTCGCCGTTGCAGATGATATATTTAATCTCACCTTTTGAAGCCCTGGTCAGGGACCATTTCATCCAGGTTGGGAAACCGGCGCCGCCGCGGCCGCGTAACCCGCTTTTTTTGAGCTCTTCGATCGCCGCCTCAGGCGTCATTTGTGTTATTGCTTTATTAAGCGCGTCGTAACCCTCTCTCGAAATATATTCATCAATACTTTCAGGATCGATCACCCCGCAATTGCGCAGGACAATTTTCAGCTGTTTCCCTTTGTTTATTTCAAAAACATTTTCTTTCAGGACCAGCCCTTTAACCAAATGATCGGCGGTAATCCTGGCCGCGATCTCCTTCGTAACCTTGCCATAAATCACCGAAGGCTTCCCCGGAATAGCAACTTCAACCAATGGTTCGGCCGAACACATCCCCAAACAGCCGCATTTTTTCAGTTCGACATCAAGTCCGGCTTTTTTTATTTCATCCGCAAAAGTTTTGTAAACTTCTTCCGCCCCCGCCGCAATACCGCAACTGCTGGCGCCAATGGAAACCATCGATTTCACTTTGTTGTTGGCTGGTTTTTCAGCAATTACCTGTTTATTCATTTCTGCTCCTTCTTCTTGTATTTTGCCAATATATCTTTAATCTCGCCCTTTTTTAGCTTCCCAAAGATCTCTCCATTGATCGTCATGACCGGAGCCAGCCCGCAGCAGCCCAAACAGCGAACAACGTCAAGGTTGAACAGCCCGTCCTTGGTTGTCCCCCCCTCTTCAACTTTTAAAAGAACTTTTAATTCGTTCAAAAGTTCGGGCGCCCCTTTCAAATAACAAGCTGTCCCCATACAAACCGCGATCGTATTTTTCCCGGGTTCCTTCAGCTTAAATAAATTGTAAAATGTGATCACTTCATATATTTGCGATAAAGGGATCCTCAAAGCGGTTGACATTTTCTCCGCTCCTTTTTGGGGAATATATCCATAAAGATGCTGCAATTCATGAAGGGCCATGATCAAGCTCCCTTTTTTTCCCTTCCATTTTTCAATTATTTTTTCAATATTTCCGGTTGATACTTCTTTTTTCATGCTTTCCAACCTGCCTTTATTTTTTTCTGCTCTTTTCCGTCGCGTTCACGAAATAGATGACATTTTCCAGCTCGCTCACCAGGTTTACATTATTAATAACGGTTTCTTCCCCCCCCTTTAAGCGGATGGAAGCAAAATTCAAGACCCCTTTGATCCCGGCATTATTCATTGCAGTCATTACTTCTGTTGCCGCGATATCGGGGACCGCGATAATACCAATCTTAACGTGATGCTTCTTGATAAAAGGTTCCAATTGCTCAATTGGCAGGATCGGAATAACCGCTTTTGGATCCTGCTTGGCCGGTTCCATGTCAAACACGGCGACCACTCTGATATTTTCTTTTTCAAATCCTTTATACTGCATCAATGCCGTGCCAATCCGCCCGGCACCAACGATAACTACATTCTGGGTGACATTTTTCCCGAGGATCTTATTGAGGCTTTCGATCAGTTCGTCAATAACATAGCCCCCCCGCTTATTGCCGGTCACCCCGAATATTGAAAAATCTTTTCTAACTTGTGAGGGGGTAACGTCGGCGGCATCAGCCAGATTGTCGGAAAAGACCTTGACAAACCCAAGCGATTTTAAACGGCTTAACGCGTTTTTATAGCGGGACAACCTGACAATACATGCTTTATTTGTGACCATAACTGATAAATAATGCTCCAATAACAACTAAATATGAACATATAATATCATATATTGCTCCATAGTCAAGGTATATTGTTATATATATCACATAAATACCCCATGATATTCCCGGTTTCATCCGGATTTTGCCTCTTGCCAAATGATCGCCTTATGATAATATTATAAAAGCATTCTCAATGAAGAAGGGGGATTTATGAATATTATCTACACTCTGCACATCGTTTCTATTTTGCTTGAGGTGGTTGCTGTAATTATCGGCCTTATGCTTGCCTT
>JAHJKL010000087.1 GCA_018822365.1 Candidatus Margulisiibacteriota bacterium | reverse complement strand
TTGCCGATCGACCCGTTGCCGGTCGAATCATTGCCGGAGGTGGAAACGTAGATCCCGACCGCGTCGTCATAGGAGCTGTCCGCCGGATAAGTTTCGCTGACTGGGAGAGTGGTCGTGGTAGTGCTGGCGCTGTTGACTTGAGCGCAGCCGGCGGTAAAAC
The DNA here is from genome assembly GCA_018822365.1 of Candidatus Margulisiibacteriota bacterium. Classification (NCBI taxonomy): domain Bacteria; kingdom Bacillati; phylum Candidatus Margulisiibacteriota; species Candidatus Margulisiibacteriota bacterium. The sequence goes on along the minus strand of JAHJKL010000087.1, from coordinate 7,790 downwards.
AAAGCCAGCCGCAAGCCAGAACAGCGCAAACTATCAGGATATTTGATCGATCTTTCATAGCTGAATTATATCACAGAAAACAGGGGGCTCGTTGACAAGGCGGGAGGAGAGGAGTAAAGTAAATGCCAAAGCTATCAATGTTGTTTTTCTGCCGCCGGCGACAGAATGGAAAAGGCGCAAATGCTCAACTGGGAGTTTTCTTTTTTATTTGATCCGTTAACGGTTTTATTTCTTTTCATCATTATAACTATATCCATTCCGGTCATTATTTATTCGCTTGGTTATTTATCCGGCAAATATTCCCGCCGCAAGATCATGGTCGGCCAGCTATTGACCCTGGCCTTTATCGCTTCAATGCTCCTGGTAGTTTTGGTCCGGAACACGCTGACTTTCCTGGTCTGCTGGGAAATGATGACCCTGTTGTCTTATTTTTTGGTCATGTTCGAGGCGGAGACCGAAAAGTCGATCAAAGCGGCGACCATCTATATCGTTATGAGCCACGTTGGCGCGGCCTTTATCGCGGCCGGGATTTTTCTCCTTCACTGCTACACCGGTTCGTTCGATCTTTTAGTCTGGCGATTGGCGGTACTGCCGGCCGGGAGTGACGATCTGTTATTCTTCTTTTTTCTGATCGGTTTTGGGATCAAGGCGGGGATCGTTCCTCTCCACCTTTGGCTCCCTTACGCGCATCCGCAGGCACCGAGCCATATTTCCGCCCTGATGTCGGGGGTGATGATCAAAGTAGCGGTTTATGGTCTGCTCCGCTTTATCTTTTTCGCGCTGGGGATCCAGTCGCTTTGGTGGGGAGGGATCGTGATCCTGTTTGCCTGTTTGACCTGCCTGGTCGGGATCATCTACGCCTTGATCGATAACGACCTTAAAACGGTGCTGGCTTATTCCAGCATCGAGAATATAGGAATTATTATGCTTGGCCTTGGGGCGGCGATGATCTTTATCCCTCTTGGCCAGCCGGCTCTGGCCAGCCTGGCGCTGGTCGCCGCCCTTTATCATCTTATTAACCATGCCGCTTTTAAAAGCCTCCTTTTCCTGGGGGCGGGGAGTGTCTACCGGTCGGTGGGAACAAAGAACCTGGAGAAGCTTGGCGGGCTGATCAATAAGCTTCCCTTAACCTCCGCTTTTTTTCTGATCGGCGCGCTGGCGATCGCGGCTTTGCCGCCGCTTAACGGTTTTATCAGCGAGTGGTTGACCCTGCGGGTCTTTTTTCTTGGCGCGCTTGCCGCTCCAGCCGGATTAAAAGTTATTTTCGGGCTCTGTGTTGCCACTCTTGCTTTGACTGGCGGACTAACCGCCGCTTGTATGGTCCGGGCTTTCGGGATGACTTTTCTCGCTCGGCCGAGGAGCGCTAATGCGGAACAAGCGCAAGAGGGACCTTTGACCATGTTATTGGGAATGGGGCTTTTGGTCATTTTACTTGTTGGGCTGGCTTTGGGCGCGGCTCCGATCGTTGACTTGCTGGCAAAAGTCGCCGCTTCCACCGCCGGTTTGCCGGTCCAGACTTTTACCCTAAACCATTATTTTGTCAGCTTGCCGGGCGCCAGCTTGTCTCCCTTGCTGATCGCGGCAACGATTTTTGGGGCGCTCGTCTTGACGGTCGCGGCGGTTTATTTGTTTTTTGGCCGGTTAAGAAGCGTCATCGTCCCGACCTGGGACTGCGGCTATTATCAGTTGACCCCGCGCCAGGAGTGTTCGGCAACCGGTTTTTCCAAACCGTTCAGGATCGCTTTCAGCTTTTTCCTCCAGCCTTCGCGCAGTACTCAAAAGATAAAAGATTCCCATTATCACGTCAGGTCTCTCACTTACGAGTCGGAGACCGCTAAGATCTTTAAGGATTTCTTTTATCTGCCGTTCATTGGCGGGCTGTTTTTGACCGCCAGGGGGATGAAAAGGTTCCAGGCGGGGAGCATCCAGATCTATTTGGCGTATATTTTGATCGTGGTTTTGGTCTTGTTGTTTTTCGCGGGGAGGTTTTAACCGACATGGAATACGGGGAGATTATTAAAATATTATTAATGCTGGCGGCTGCCCCGCTGATCAGCGGAGTGATCTCCAGGATAAAAAACAATCTGCGGCTCCGCCGGGGGCCGGGGATATTCCAGCCTTATTTTAACCTCGGTAAATTATTCAAAAAAGAGGCGCGCTTTTCCGAACACTCTTCCTGGTTGACGAAAGTGACCCCTTATATTGTCCTAGGATCGGTATTGTCCGCGGCTGTTTTTATGCGGGCCGGAGATCTGATCCTCCTGGTCTTTGTCTTGTCGCTGGGGCGTTTTTTTCTGGCCCTGGCCGGACTTGATCCTGCCAGTCCCTTTGGCGGGCTTGGCTCTTCCCGGGAGATGTTCTTTGCCGGTTTTCTTGAGCCGATCATCCTTCTGGCGATTTTTGCCTCGGTTTTGAGCGGCGGCGGAGCGATAAATGCCTCGTCGATTTTGGCGGCGTCGGCTCTTTTTCTGGCGACGCTGGCGGAGACCTCCCGCGTGCCGGTTGATAACCAGGAGACCCATCTTGAGCTGACCATGGTCCACGAGGCGATGGTCCTTGAGTATTCCGGCCGCTCGCTTGCCTTGATCGAACTGGCCTCTTATCTGAAACAGGCGATCTTCTTTTCGCTGATCCTGCTTGTCCTTTGGCCGTTCCTGGTCAGCCGGATCGGCTGGTATCTGCTCTCTCTGCTGGGCTTGGCCGTTATCGTCGCTTTCACGGAAGTCTCGCTCGCCAAAATGCGGCTTTTCCGGGTCGTTGACTTTCTCTTTTTTGCCGGGATCCTCGCTCTGCTGGCGGTCATTTCGGCCGCCCTGGGAGTATAAATGACTTATATTTTATATGGAATATTGCTGACCGCTTTCGCGCTGGTCGCGGCGAAAAGGTTTGGCGCTTTGATCGGTACTTTTCGCCTGCAGGCGGTTTTGCTGGCGGCGCTGGCGTTTATCGAAGCCTGGCACGGAGGAGGATTTGGCATCTATATTATTGCCGTTCTCCTCTTGATCGTCAAAGGGGGGGTGATCCCTTATTTTCTTTCCAGGATTCTCAAGGAGATCGGCGCCTCCGAAGACCTGGGCTTTTTTTTAACGCCCCAGCTTTCCCTCCTTCTGTCGGTATTTTTTGCTTATCTTTCCTGGTAGTTTTCCGGCCGGCTTTTTCCCGGGGAAGATGTTCTGCTCAAGATCTCCGGCACCGCCGCGTTTACTTTATTGCTCGTCGGAACGCAGATCATGATCTTTCGGCTCAAGGCTCTGGCGCAGATCATCGGCTTGCTGGTCATGGAGAACGGGATCTTTCTCCTGGGGATCGCGCTGGCCGGCGGCCTCCCTTTCCTGGTGGAGATCGCGGTCTTTTTAGACGTGTTTATCAGCGCCATGATCATGGGAGTCTTTGTTTACCGGATCAACCGGCTGTTTACCGGGATTGACGTCAGCCGGCTGAACCGGCTGAAAGGATAACAGTGGAACTCTATTCGTTATTATTAATACCTTTGTTTTTGGCGCTGGCCGCTCTGCTGATCGGACGCTCCCGGTCGTTTGGCGCGATCAATGCTTTGGGTTACCTGGCCGAGCTTTCCTGCGGGCTCTTCTTTTCGGCTGCCTTTCTTGAACGTCCCGAGCCCTTTACCCGTGGGCTCTTTTTTGTCGATTCCTTGACCGTATTTTTTGTCCTGGTCATCACGATCGTCGCTTTCGCGGCCGCTCTTTATTCGATCGGTTTTTTGGAGCGCGAGCGGCGGCGGATGAAGGTGACTGATAAAAAGAGCGGGTACTATTATTTTCTTTTTAATCTGTTCATCCTGGCGATGCTCCTGGCGACAATGGTCAACAACCTTGGCCTGCTCTGGGTGGCGATTGAACTGACGACCTTGATCTCCGCTTTTTTGGTCGGGTTTTACAATACCAAGTTTTCAGTCGAAGCGGCCTGGAAATATTTGATCATCTGTTCGGTCGGGATCATTTTGGCCTTGCTGGGGACAATTCTTTTCGCTTACGTGTTTTCTTTAACGGGCGGGATCAGTCTGAATTGGTCCGACCTTTCCGCCGCCGCCGGCCGGTTCGACCCCGATCTGGTCAAATTAGCCTTTATCTTTATCATTGTCGGCTACGGCACAAAAGCGGGACTGGCTCCCATGCATACCTGGCTCCCCGACGCGCACAGCCAGGCGATTTCTCCGGCCAGCGCCCTTCTTTCGGGCCTTCTGCTTAAGACCGCCCTTTACGCGATCATCCGCTATGGCTTGATTGTCGTCAAATGCGTCGGCTTTGGATTTTTCAGCCACCTTATGTTATTGTTTGGTCTTTTTTCCCTGCTTATCGCGGCCGGTTTTGTCCTGGCGCAAAAGGACCTCAAGCGGCTACTGGCCTACAGCAGTATCGAGCATATCGGGATCATTGCCGTGGGGATCGGGCTTGGCGGTCCGCTGGCCCTGTACGGGGCTTTTCTCCACCTCCTTGGCCACGCCGCGGCCAAATCGCTGATGTTCTTTGGCGCCGGCAACATTATTCAAGCCTACGACCGCCACAACATGAGCTCAATCCGGGGGGTGATCCGTGTTCTTCCATTCACCGGGCTCTTCTTTCTGGCCGGCTTGTTTGCCCTGGCCGGCTTTCCTCCGTTCTCCCTTTTTCGGAGCGAGGTCATGATCATAATGGCCGCCTTTGGCCGGGGGTCGTATTTGATCGCCGGATCGCTCTTGTTATTTATGACGGTGATCTTTGGCGCGCTGGTCTTTCACGCCGGCAAGATGATCTTTGGGCCGCGGCCGGCTGAAGTGCCGCCGGCCAAAGAAGACCTGGCCGGCAAGCTGGCCTTTATTTTTCTTTTATTAATTATCGTGGTCCTGGGGGTCTGGGTCCCGGGACCGCTCGACCGTTTGCTTCTTTTAGTCGTCGATACTACGCGGGGTATATAACCATGGAAAAGTTGTTGTTTGAACTGACCAGGCTGGGGATCGTTCCGGTCAAGCTGACCAATGAGAACGAAGTTTATTTGGAGGTTTCACCGGTTGATTTTAAGCCGGCCTGTCTGGCCCTGCACAAACTGCTTCGCTCAACGGTCATGCTGATGTTTGCCGAAGATCGCCGCTCAAGCGAGGGAACGTTCACGATCAGGGCCGGCTTTATTGGAACGAAACCGCGCCAGTGGTATTTTGTCGAGCAGAAAGTTCCCGGACCGGTCTTTGGCTCGATCGCCAAAGATATTTACTCGGCTAATCTTTTTGAACGGGAGATCAAAGAGATGTTCGGCCTGGAGCCGGAGGGAAATCCGGATTGCCGGCGCCTCCGCCTTCACGATGAGGTCTGGCCGGGCGGCTATCCATTAAGAAAAGATTTTGAGTCGGCGGTCCCGGGACCGATCGGAAACTATCCTTTTATGCCGGTTGAAGGCGAGGGGGTCTTTGAGCTCCCGGTCGGCCCGGTCCATGCCGGGATCATTGGGCCGGGACATTTTCGATTTAGCGTCGCGGGTGAGCCGATCATTAACCTGGAAAGCCGTCTCGGTTTTACCCACCGCGGGGTGGAAAAAATGTTCGAGGGACGGGACGCGGCCTCCGCGGCCAAACTTTCGGAATGCGTCGCCGGCGACGCCGCTTTCTCCCACAGCCTGGCCTGTTGCAGAGGGGTGGAGAGGGCTTGCGGGATCACGGTGCCGCCGCGGGGGGAATATTTAAGAGGGATTTTTTTAGAGCTGGAGAGGCTCTATAACCACGTTGCCGATGTTGGAACGATCGCTTTGGACGTTGGTTTTTCTTTTCCGGCGGCGGAAGCTTCCGTTATTAAAGAAAACCTGCAGGCCTTGAACGGGGAGTTGACCGGCAGTCGTTTCTTAAAGCACGTTAATCTACCAGGCGGGGTGAGCCGGGACCTGGACCAGGCGAGCGTTAAAAAATTGCTGGCCCAAACGGCCGTGGCCGCTCGTGATTTTCGGCGCCTGCGCGAAATCCTCTATTCAAGCGTCTCGTTCCTTGACCGGGTCGAGACGACCGGCGCGTTGAGCAAAAAGCTGGCGGAAGACCTTGGCGTGATTGGACTGGCCGGTCGGGCTTCCGGAGTTAAACTTGATCTGCGCGAAGTTTTTCCCGGAGTTTACGACGGGTTGAAGGTCGTCTCCAGAGAAAAGGGAGATGTTTTGGCCAGGCTTGAGGTCCGTCTTGACGAGTTTGAAGAATCGGTCCGGCAGATAGAACGGCTGGCCGCGAGGCTTCCCGAGGGGGCGGTCGCCGGGGATGAACCATTGGTTGGAAGCGGTCGGGCGCTGGGGTGGGCGGAGAGCTGGCGCGGTCCGGTCTTGTACTGGCTTCGGTTTACTGATGGAAAATTGGCAAGGGCCAAGATCGTTGATCCCTCTTTCCATAATTGGATTGGTTTGAACCTGGCCGCGTTGGATAATATTGTTCCCGACTTTCCGGTCTGCAACAAGAGCTTTAATCTTTCTTACGCGGGGAACGACCTATGAGCGTCTTTGACAAGGTGATCGCTGCCCGGCTGGCCCGGGGGATTGTGACCCAGCCGATCGAATATGAAAAACGCGGCGCGGAATTAAAAGACCTGATCGCCGCGAAATTCAGCAGATCGTTCTTTATCCGCGAGGTTGATACCGGCTCGTGCGGCGCCTGCGAATCGGAAATTATCGCCGCGACCAATCCGCTCTATGACCTTCAGCGGTACGGGGTCAGTTTTGTCGCCTCTCCCCGCCACGCCGACGCCCTGCTGGTGACCGGGCCGGTCTCCAAGAACATGGTCCTGGCCCTGAAGAAAACATATGACGCGATGCCGGAGCCAAAGCTGGTTATCTCGGCCGGCGATTGCGCTTTAAATGGCGGGGTTTTCAAGGGCTCTTATTACATTGCCGGCGGGGTCAACGCCGTTTTACCGGTCACTCTCCATATTCCCGGCTGTCCTCCGACCCCGCTGACGCTGGTCAAAGCGCTGATTTCTTTTTTACGTTAGGCCAATGATCGTTCTTAGCCTAGTAAACACCCATATTGGCTTCCCCCTGGCCGGTATTTCGACAGGGGCTGCCAGACTGCAAGTGATAGTCCCCGCCGCCGACAAAGAGGGGGTTGGAATTAATGTTCCCGGTCCCGGGGTAGCTTCCTTGAGGATCGGAATAGGTAACGGTCAGGGAAGATCCATTGACCAGGAATTGGGTTGTGTTATCGCTGTGATTTCCCCAGAAAATACAATTCTTGGCGATAACTGTTGAGCCTCCTTCAATGTAAATAGCATGACCGGTGCTTCCATTGCCGCCAACATTGTCGGCGATGGTGCAATTCTCCAGAATAGTCCTGGCGTTGGCGGTCCCGACTGCCCCGTCAACATAAAGCCCGCCGCTTTGTGTCGCATGATTGCTGGTGTTGGCATAGATCAACTCATGGTAAAGGCGGGTGTTTGCCCCCTCGTCAATAAATAGACCGCTTCCCGCTTCAGGGGCAAAATTACCGGAATAGGTATTGTAGGAGAGCTCAAGGTAAATTGTATCATTGAAGCCGCTGTATTGGCCGCCGTCAATGATCATTCCGCCAGCCCAGCCGTATGCTTCAAGGATACTGTTGTTGGTTATACTGTTATTTGAGATTTTTCCCTTGTAAGCGGCAATATAGACCCCGCCGCCATGATCGGAATACCCATGGTTCCCGGTAATGGTGTTGTTTTCGACCAGGATCGATCTAGTAGGGTCTCTTAATTGAATAAACAACCCGCCCCCTTTGCCGCATTCGTTATTTTGGATAGTATTGTTTGAGACAGTCGCGGACATCCCCCTAAGGCAGATGCCGCCGCCGTAAT
>JAHJKL010000086.1 GCA_018822365.1 Candidatus Margulisiibacteriota bacterium | reverse complement strand
TTTCATCCCTCCTTAGATCCACCGTTCCCGCGGCGTGTTGCCGGGGAAGGCTTCTTCAATGACCAGTCGATTTAGTTCACAGATCCGGTCGTATTGTTCGGCTTCTAATCTGCCGGCCTGGCGATGTTCCCTAAGCAGGGTGGCGACATTATTCCTGGTTTGGGTCTCCAGACGGTTGATCTTCCAGCGGCGGATAATCCCTTCTAATCCAGGAGTCTTGCTGGCGGCCAGTTTTTCTTTTAGTTCGTTATAGAGGTAAACGATCCGAGCTAATTCTGGTTTTTTGTCGGCACTTTCCTCGCCATTAATTAAACTATTGAGGTTGGCCATTGGATTGCCGCTTGGTTTGTCAAGCAGGCCGGCCTTAGCAGTGTCGATCGCTTCCCAGAGCTTATAGGGGTCGACTTTTGGGTTAGAGCTGGCGGTAAATTCCTGTTTAAAGAAAGTCGGCGGCCTGATCCCAAATATCTCTTTAAAAGTGTTCCGCCAGGTGTCGGCCTGATGGCGAGCGATACTTTGCGGGTTCGGTTCCGGTCGGGTGAAGGCTTCCCGTTGTTCTTTGTGATAAATCGAAAATTCCTTAAGGATGTTTGCTCCCATGTAGAGCGACCACCCTCCCGCCATTGCCGCGGTCACCAGCGGAATGGCAAAGACCGCGTAGTAGGGGAGGACCAGAAGGGAGGCGCCGATCCCCAGGGCGAACGGAACATTCCGGGCGGCAAAGCGGAGGGCCGCTTTGGCAAAGCTTTGTTGGTTGGCGTTCGGCAGGAGGCGGCTTGCCCACTTGTCCAGGAAACGGGAGGCGAGCCAGCCGGCGATAAATGGGAGACCGGCCAGGGCGATCGGGACCGCTCCCATCGCGACGGTGATTGCCAGGGCTCCGCCGACAAGAAGTGTCCCGGCGGTTGACGGGAGAACGATTCCGACCCAAAAAGAGGTCCGTTTATCGCGCAGAGGGACACGATTGCCGAGGCTCCGGTCGCTGATCCGGAACCGACCAACCCCCAGCCTTCCCATGTCGAAGTTGGCTTTGACGGTGGTGTGCATCGAGAGATTTCCCCAGAAAAGGTGCTTGGGAAAAACAGAAATAATAGTCTTTGGCGCGATCCCAACCTTGGCCATCTGCGCCGCCCAGAACGGCCAGCTGAACATGGTCATGGCGAGACAAACAAAAAAGAAGGCCGCTCCGGCGACCGCCAGCGGAGCGACTCCAAGCGAAACGGCGATCGCGACCATTGAGAAAGAGACCAGCTTGGCGCCGGAATCCCAGTACCAGGTCCCGACGTTGAGCCATTCCCTCGCCTCGGCCGGTTCAAACATTTTAGCTACCGGTTGGTTCGGGGCGATAACGAGCTTAACCGGGCTTTTTGTTCCACCGCTCGCGGCAACTGCGACTGCTTTTTGCGATTTAATCGCCCCCAGGCCGTCGGCCCGGTCGATATTTTCCTGGGTTGCTTCCGGGGCAACTCCATTACCGCGAAGAACAAAAGTTTTGGCCTGATAATAGATGGAACCGGGGGTGAAGACCGGGCCACGTATCATATCCTCATAAATTACTTCCCAGGCGTCTTTGGAATAGATATTTTCCCCGGCGTTCCAGCGCACCCCGCGCTGGGTGACTAAAGCGTTCATATAGTTGTCGAGCCCGCCTCCCGCGCTTAAGGTTAAAACGGTGGTTTCGGTCACAAAACCGAACATCCGCATAAACATATACGAAGAGAGGGCGTCTTCAATGACCTCAATATAAGAACCGGGGATAGCGGTTTTGACAAAGATCGGCGGCCGCCCCGGGAGCCTGACCGGGAAGAGCCGACCTTCCCTGACCGGGCTGGCCGAGTCGGTGTTGGGGCCGGTCACCATGGCGGCGCCGACCATCTTGGCCGAATACATGGCGTTTCCAAAGAGGGAATAACTTCGTCCGGCATCCCGTTTGCCGTCAAAGATACTGTGGGAGGTTGATCCAAATAAGGAGACAAACCATGGGTTCATGAACGAATCGGTAAATTGCTTGCCGTGCGGAAAGGCCATAGCAGTCAGCATAAACGGTCCGAAGAAACCGAGCTGGTCGGCTTTTGGCCAGACAGCGGCCATGATCTCTGTCCCCATGACATAAGGGTCGATCAAATGCTGGGGAGCAATGGCGGTATCGACCGGCCGGACGAACCGGGTGGCATCGATCGAATTTGGCCGCGGATCAAAGTTCATCAGCCTGAATTGGTCCGGATGCCCTTCGGTCGGATCAAATGGAAGGGGGATAACTTCTGTGACTCCTGGTTGGCGGCCGTTTGCTTCGTCAAGATGGACGACCCGGGCAGAGGACTGGACCCGCAGGGTGACGACCGACTCCCCCTCCTGCAGGGGAGTTTCTAATGCATTTTTGATCCGGCTTTCCCGGTAATTATAATACTGGAGCGAATAGCGGTGGCGCATGCTCTTAACTCGCGACCAGGGGAGGTTGGGAGTTTCATAGGTTTCCCACAGGGTTTTGATGATCGCCCTGCGCACTTCTCTGGGGAGCGCTTTGTACGCGTCTGATTTTCTGATCTCCCGGAAAGTTTTGCCGGCCAGAACGATCGGGGGTTCTGGTTTGGGGTCTCTGGCGGTCGGCCGGTTTTCAACGGTCACTTTGAAGACCCCTTGTTCGTCGCGGTAAGCCCGGATCGTCTGATAATCAAGGAACCTGATCGTTTCGTTGTGAAAAACGGTGACCTGTTCCCTTTCCAGAACTTCAAAGTCGATCCGTGGGTCGGACTCGATCAGGCGGACGTTATATTTTTTATCCCGGATATCAACATACATGCTCTCTCTAACAGACGGAGCGATCCAGCTGATGTCGATCTCGTGAACGATCGGCCGGCCTGATCTGTCTTTGATCTTTGAAGTCAAAAGGAGCCTGGTCCGGTCCGCGGACATGGAGGTCGATTCAATATCGGTCGAGAGCGATATTCCGTCAAGCTGTTCGATCAACTGTTGCCGCTCCGGGTGGGTTTTAGTCCAGCCGTCGGGATTGATGTGGATCAGTCTCCGGTCCTGGTCGCCGGAGATGTGAGTGGTGATAATGTCTTTTCCATCGGCCCGGCAGGCGGCAATATTGCCGCTGACCGTTTCATGCCCCAGATAGGAGAGAACAGATGAGCTGGTTTTCCAAAGGATAGGAGAAACCTGAAGGTCGCTGACCGCCTGCCAGGTAATTGGCCCCTGGGGATTTCCCGGTTCTCCCTGAAAACGGCCGACCGCCCAACCAGGTTCTTTTTGTTTTGAGCCAATGCTTTGCCAGAAAACATCCGGCAAGCCCATTCCGACAATGTGCAGATGAGGTTCGGAGCCGTGGAGAAAGCTGTAGCCCATTTGGCGGGAGTCGCATTCCCAGCTCCGCCCCTGCCAGTTAATGACGTTAAGGTTGGCGGTGCTCCCCCCAATATTGAGGCGCGGCAGGCTTCCCGCCGGCTTGACCGCCGCGAAGGGGAGCGACCCCATCCGGCGAATATGTTCATATCTTATAGCGCTCATAGCTTGACCTCCGCCGCTTCCCAAAAGGTCCGGTAGCGGTCGTCCGGCATAAACCGTCGATAAGAGAATTGTTCGTAAGCGCTGTTGCAGAGGGCGACAAACTCGCCGACCTCCATGGTCATTTCCCCCTGGCGCAACATTGCTTGACGCCCGCCGTGATAATTGGGGAGCCAGGCGATAAGTTGAGCGTATTCTTCCCTGGTCATGTTCATGTGGACCAGCCCATTGTCGTCGGTGTAGGGGAGATCGCCCGGTTCAATGGTTTTATCGACCAGGGCGGCATGGTCCATCTCTTTTTGGCTAAGCAGGGAATAAGTCCCGGCGATAATCTGCTGGGCCAGGCGGCGCGGCAGAGTTTTTTGCCTTGACTGGTCGGTGACGTCGCCGTTCTCGTTGTGTCGGATGAAGAAGTAGTCCATGACCGGGACCGGACCGCCGACGTCGCCGTAACGAATCGGGTCGATCGAAGCCGTGCTGATTTGGTCAGCCAGGCCGATCATTTCGATTGGCATCGGGACCTCGCTGATCGATTCGCGGTTATTGTATTTGCCCCCTTTCATGACCGGGAGGGTTCCATTCGTGTTGGTTTCTATCCCGACGGCGTTGCGAAAGTCCGGGTCTTTTTTTGCTTCTTCGCGATAGCTGATTTTCAGAAAATAGCCGGTCTCTTTTTTAACGATCTGGAGTGGTTTGGTCTGGTCGATATATTTCCAAAGGTCGCCGCCAAAGGTCCGCTCGTTCTCTTTGTTCATGTTGAGCGGGAAATAGAGTTCCCGGCCGTCGGCTAATTTGACTTTCATCATCATCCAAACCACCGCGACCCCCGCTTCCAGCAGGGAATCATTTTTTGATTCAACCATATCGGGCGAGTAGGGGACCGTTTCGACCCGCGGCCGGCGGAACATGATCCGCAGGTGGGGATTGGCCCGGACGTGGAAGAGCCGGAGGTTGGTGACGTTGATATCCATCTGGTCGGCGTCGCTGACGCTGGTGTATTCGGTCGGGTACATAAAGCGCCAGCGGCAGGCGATATTAGAATCTTTGATCAGCGAACCTCCCCAGGGGTGGGGAATATCTCCCTTTTGCAAGCTATCGTAAAGGGTGGAGTCGATCGGTGTGCCGTTTAAGACCTCGGCGGTGTTGGCCGCGGTGTATTCGTGCCGTTTGGTTCCCGGCAGGATTAGCAGAGGGGCTTTCCCTTCAAGGGTGCCGGAGATCAATTCATCTCTTCCGTCACCAAAAACTCTTAAACGGGTGCCGTCCCGGTAGACGACATCGTAGTATTCGTCATTGGCCAGGGTTGGCGGGGTCAAAACCTCGGCTGTCGGGTATTTGCTGATGTCGTGCCCGTGCCGGCGGAAGTGGTCGGTGTTGTCAATATAAGCAATGTCGCTAAGGGTAGTATTGACGATGTCATGGTCAGCCCGCTCGTACCAGCCAAAGCGGAGGTCTTCTCCTTCGGCGTCCCGGCTTTCGACCGCCAAAACATCGCGGTAATCCTCTTTAAAGTCTTTGACCACTTTCATCGGGACGAGCCAGAGTTTGAGCTGGCCGTTGGGGGCGATAATGGCGACATCAAAAGCGCCGACAAAATCGGCCATCACCTGCTGGCAGAAGTCGACGGCAAATTGTTTGGCGTTGTAACCGTCCGGCAGAATGTTGGTGTAAAAACGGACCGGTGTGGTGTCGGAATGCGGGAAAGCCCGACAGTAGAGAGCGTTTAGGCGGGTCGCCAGGGTCGCTTTGTATGAGGCGAGATCGACCTGGCTGATATCCTGGGAACGGATCCGGCGGGCGGTCTCTTCATAGATCCTGGCGGCAAAACGCAAGTGTTCACCATGGACCCGCAGGTCCTGGTCCCCCCGTTTGTTGTCTATTCCCGGCAAACCGGTGGCAAACATCCCATCTTTTAGAAAACCGAGCCCAGAAACTGTTTTTAGATCGCCGGTCGCTCGCTCTTCCAGAAATCGGGCGGTCGCTTCCAGAGAATCGGCAAAGGCGTCGCGGGCCGCTTCAGCGGTCGCGGCTGATTTAACCTGGTTGTAACCGGTTTTAAGGATTGCCCTCATTTTTTCCGCCGCCGGGTTTAGGAGTTTGGTGATCATTTGGATCGCCTTAGAATAATCAGCGGCGGAGAAACAGCCGGAGAGGGCGTTAAGGACCCAATTGGACCCTTCGGTCAACATGACCATGATGTACGAAGAAACGAGAGGATCGACCATGTCGACTCCGGGCTTGAAAATTGTTCTGGCCGCACCCCAGGGGCCGCGGACATTTTCCCAGAGCGATTGCAGATCAAAGACCGGGAAGACTTTGTCTTTTTGATGGAGCCCCCCTTCCTGCGAGCGGCTGGAGTGGATAAAGTTGTGGTAGAAGCCCAAGACCGCGGCAAAAACCAGCAGGTTGGCTGCGGCCAGGGCCGGGCCGCCGAGAGAAACTCCGGCGCCGACTAAAAACGCGGAGCCGGCGGCCAGGGCGGCGGTTTTGACCCAGGGATGTTTTTCCAGTGGCTGGCCGACTTTCAATTCTTTCCGGCCGACAATAAAGTGCCGGGCCAAACCGACCAATCCAAAGACGGCCCCCAAAACAGCGGCGCCGGTCAGGGCGTTTGGTTCAAACAGGGCGTTGTGGAGAAAGTTGCGAAGCAGGCTAAGCGCTTGCGTGGCGTAGATCTCGCTCAAGTGGACGGTAAAGATCGCGCCGACCGTCCAAGAGATGTGTCCCTTGTTGGTGATCAATGAGGAGATCAGCCTTGGCCGGGTGATATCGTTCCGCTGTTCACCGTAACGGTGAAAGCGGTAGGCGCGATAAAGGTCGACAGCGGAGCTGACCGCCATTTTTATCGCCGCCCGGCCGAGCAAAACAGAACAGACCGCCCAGGAGAGAGTGAGCGGCATGCCGACGATCGGAATGGTCAGGTTGGGGAGGACCACTCCCAGATATTTTTCGGTCAAGGGGATGAGAAGAGCATCAATCGCCGGGGCAAAACGCATCGCGCTGCCGACCGCCATCATGGTCAGCCAGGCGGGGACGACCAGGGTCTTGAATATTTTTTTTGGGGTCGGACTGGCGGTGTTGAGCTGGCTTTGCGGCGACTGATAATCGCCCGGTTTAAGTTGTTTCCATAAGCGCCAGGTGGTGTAGGCCAGTCCCAGGCCGATCGCTCCCCAGGCGAAAAAAGCTTTATTGCCGCCGGTGACCAGCGGGGTGGCAACATCGCTGGCCAGGACCAGCGCTGAAGTTAACATTGTCGCGGCTCCGGCGGCGGCGCCGACCATTAATTTTTTCGCCAATGATGGTGCGCGATTTGTTTTAGCGATAATCGGCGGGGTTAAATTCAGTTGAGTGACGGTTGGCGCGATAGTTGCTGGATCACAACTGGCGATTTGTCCGGGTGTTATGGGGTTGAAGCGTGATGGTAAAATCGAGCCTGGCCGCGCACCCCGATGATGAAGCGCCTGGATATGCGGCGCTGTGCTGGGCAGCGCGTTGATCCTTGCTGGTAGAATTCTTTGATAGTTCATTGCCGACATACTTACCGCTTCCTTTCTGTATATATATCGGCAAAAAATGGCGAAAATTTCAGGTAAAATACCGGGCTAGAAGCTGGAAATGAACACCCCGGACGAGTTGGCGACCAGGACCCGGTTTTTGATCGTTCGCGCGCCGGTGAAGACCAGCCCGTAGTCGCCCCCATCGTCGACAAAAAAAGCGTCCTTGTCCGGGTGGAGGCCGCTCCCGACCAGGGTATGTTCCAGGACCATTCCGGTTAATTTATACTCCAGTGGGATCGGGCCTGGAGGGAGGCCGATTACCAGCCGGTCCGGCCAAAGAACAGAGTCGGTGATCGCGCCGCCGCTAATTTCCCAGCTGGCGCCAATGACCGACCGTTGTATAATTGCCCCTCTTTTTATAACTGCTCCTGGGCCGATCATCAGCGGGCCAATGAGGTGCGACCCTTCTTCGATCGTCACATTGTCGGCGACCCAGAGTTTGTTCCCGGCGCTGTCTCGTGAAAGGGTATATCCGGGTTTGGGCCACCAGGAAAAATCGTGCTGGCCTCCGTTCTGATTATAGCCTCCTGTTTCCCGGAGCATCTCGATGTTCGCCTGGAGAAGCGCCTTCCTTGTCCCGTCATCGGCCCAAAGACTGCCTGTCACATAGCCAAAAAAGCCTTCGCGCTCTCCCGCTTTGCCGGCCCGGTAAATTTCCGGATGGTGAGTAACGATCTCGGGGAAGACATGTCCCCCCCAATCCTGGAAGCGCAGGTTGGCTTCCCCCTCTTTTCTTTTGCCTAACATCAATAAAATAGTAGAGAAAACCCCAAGGCGGTAGTGTCGGCCGGTGATCGGGTCGGTCCAGTCGTTGGCATAGTTTCCCCGTTTGGGATCAAAGGTTTTAGCGACCGGTAAACTATAGGGATTTAGTTTTTGTTGTTCTTCTGTGCTTAGGTGTGGATCAAGCTGGTTTTGGTTGGCGGGAACTTCGACATCTTCCTCGATCAGGCGGAAAACCCGGTCATCAATTAAATAGATCGAGGTGTTATTTAAGTTGCTTTTGGCCTCCGGGTTTTTTTCCTCAAAGCGGGTGATCCTGGAAAACTTGCCGCCTGACAGAGGGACCTGGCGCCCCTCGCCGTCAAAGGTCGCCCCTTCCCGGAAAGCGACGCCAAAACGACCGACATCTTGCCAGGGAACAGGGGCAAGAGCAATGGTGATCAGCGCGTTGTGCTCATTATGAAATTTCTGCATCCGGCCGATATTTACATTAGAGCGAATGTCGGCGGAAAGAACGACATATGTTTCAGCATGGCCGTCCCGGCCTTTCAGGTCCAACTGCCACCCCCGGACCAGACAACCAGCGGTGTTGAGGTTGAACTCTTGCTGGTGGTCCCAATAAAAACTACTTCCGGTCCCGCGCCGCAGTCTTTCCATGTTAGCGCCGAAAAAAGCTTTGATGTCGTTCCCCAGGTACATGACCGCCATGGCAATGTCCTCGACTCCAGTCTGGGTGATCGTTCTTTCAAAAAGCGGGCCCATAAGCGGTACTTGCCCAAGATGGGTAAGCGGCTTTGGGATCGCGTTAGCGTTGTAGCTTTGTGGGCCGAGGCGGACCTTTTTCAGTTCTTTGGCGGATAAACCAAAGTGGGCGGTCGGTGGATAGAGCCGGGAGCCTACCCCTCCAACCAGGCCGAGCAGCATTGTTCTGTGGCTCATTTCTATCTTCCTTTCAAAAAATTAATGTTATCTGGCCGGACTGAACTGGGTTTTTCCGCCAAGCGAGCCGGTCGCCACGCCGCCTACCGGATCGTAAAGCATCGCGCCGTTAAAACGGCTCCCGGGAATGATCTTTCCCCCTAAAACCAACGAGTCGGTAAGTTGGGAACCGGTACCGATCAGGGTTGAAAATTGCGGGTCCCTTTGGTGGAAAACGACAGTCCTCCTTAACCCGACCTTTGCTTCCAGATGAGCGTTTGAACCGATTACCGAATGTTCGACCGTGGCGCCGGGCCCGATGGAGACATTGTCGCCGATCAGCGAATTGGCGACGTAAGCTGATGGGTGGACAAAAACATTATGGCCGCGCCAGCTGTTATCTCCGATCGGGAACCAGAAAGCCCCTTCACCTTCTTTAATGCCTGAATCGATCTTCCCGGTCAGAACATCCATGCTTGCCAGGCGCAATTCTTCGCCGATCCCGGCGTCACGCCAGTAAGAGCGATCGGGCATGACATAAGTAAAGACCGGATATTGATTGCGCCTGGCTTCATGGGTCAACCACATAAAAACATGTCTTCCCCAGTCAGAAAAGGGGGATGGTCCGCCCGGCTGGAATATTTCCGGTACCAGGGGGGGGCCTTTTTCATCTTTTGTTAATAGTGGCAGGATCAGCTCGAACAAAGAGGCGTCAAAAAAGTAAAGGGAGGAATTATTCAGGTTGCTTAACGCGGCGCCGCGTCTGGCTTTTTCCTTGAATTCCAGGATCTTGGCGCTGGAGGCGGAATGCTCGGTCAGCCAGGCGCCGACCGCGTCCTCAAATTCCAGGTCGTTCTTGTAGTCCTGGCGTTCCGGCATCCCTTCCAGGCGCATTGTGCCAAAGCGGTCCACGCTGCTCCAGGGGACGGCGTTTGAGACAATTGTGGCGCAGGCCCCGTATTGTTTCCTGTTAAAAAGATGCTGGTCAAGGGCAGCGGAGATATCAACATCATGGATAATATCGGCGCTGGGGACGATGATCACATCACCGGGATTTTTTGACCAGCCGCTGTTGTTGACCAAATTGCCGACAACGCTGGCGGTGTCGAGCGGGTCGGTGATGTCCTGGGTCGATTCGGTTATCGTGACATTGCCGCCGTAGATCTTGCCGTTGCCGACCACCTGGCGGATAGTCTCAGGCAGGAAGCAGAGGAGCAGGTGAAAATCGCTGATCCCGGCTTTTCTTAAGGCGCGGATGGTAAATTCAATTATCCGGAGATTGCCGACGGTGCAGGCCGGCTTGGCGACCGCGAACCTGTTGCGTCCCGGGTCGGTGGCGGCGTCCAGCCGTGAACCAAACCCTCCAGCCAGTACTGCTGTATGGACCATGCCCCGTTGGATCGCCTGGTGGGCGGAAAGATGGTTAGCCATTGTTTTTACCCCCGATCATGAATTAGCGTTAAAATTCCATTCTCTGTTCAGGGAGAGGAAAAGCTCGGTGTCGCTTTCGCCAATTTCCTGGTTGGAAGAACAGAAAGCATTGATCACCCGGCCCCCCTTTCGGCTGGGGAAGATCGCGACACGCGCTGATTTATAGCCGGAAGCAAAAAGGATTTTTGCGGTGAAATCATCCATGCCAAGCGCCAGCAGCCTCGCCGGCTCGATCTTTTCGTGGACCAGCATGACTTCGCCTGGCCAGAGATATTGATCAATGTAATGTCTAAGGAACATTGCCGGTTGGGGCTGTTCCACGCCGTATTTGTCGAGCAGGAATGACTCGTGGGTCGGAGCGGGCGGATGGAACCGGAGCTTGAAGCTGACTGCCCGATAGGCGGCGGCATTTGCCAGTGTTTGCGGGTTGAAGATAACGCTTAAAATGAAGCCGGGCTGTTTTAGCAGGCTGGTGTAGACCAGCTCGATAAAATTTGCCTGGGCTTCCAGCTCTTTGGCGGTCGGGAAAGGGATCAGCCGCGCCCGCAGGAGCGGTTCCAGTTCGGCGATCTCGGTTTCCGGCAGTTTTTCATCGTCCCTGCTCAATTCAAAAATGCGGCAGGCGGAGCCGTCGAGCTTGATGACCCTGGTCGGGATTGTTTTGACGTGTTCAAGCCCGAGTTGGTGCAAGACGTATTTAATGACATTTTCCCAATGGGCCCGGCCGACCGAGGCGGCATCGCCGGCGATGACCAGCTCTGTTCGGCGCGAAAAATTATTGATCGACAGATGGTGCCTGCCGGTCGCTAGATATTCTAAAAGCCGGCCGACCTGCCCGTCGACCTGCGCGACCAGTTCGGTGACGGTGCTTTCCCGAAGATGTTCCAGGGTCATGAACTCAAAGCATTGGCCGACGTATAGCCGGTGTTCCGGCTTGACCTGTTTTTTAACATCATCGATTTTTCTGGGGAGGTCAATGGAGGGAGAGGAGGGAAACCTGACCGATGATTGGCGGGGGAGGAGGACCGTGAACGTTGTCCCTTCCCCCGGCTGACTGGTAAAGGATAATTGCCCGTTATGGATATCTTCGATCACCTTTTTAGCTGTTGGCAGTCCCATTCCCGAACCGCTTTTTTTGGTGGTAAAGAAGACATCAAAGATCCTTGATTTATTCTCTTCCGGGATTCCGCAGCCGTTGTCCTGAATAACTATCTTGACCCAGCCTTCCAGAGCAACGTCATGGATGCTGATCGTGACCTGGCCGCTTGCCGGCCGCGCCGTCTGCACCGCGTGGACGGCGTTGTCAACCAGCGAAGCAAAAGCGTTGCGCAGCCCGCCTTCAACGCCAAGGATCTTGGCCGGCTCTCCGGTTAAACAAAGATTGAATTGGTTTTCAATATGCTGTTTCCTGGACTGAACGATCTCTTCCAGTATTTGTCTGATATCCAGAGGCTTGAATTCCGGCCGTCCGGAGCTGATGGCAAACGTTTCGGTGACCATTCGGAGCAGGGAATCGCATTCGGTGCCGATCGCCTGGCTTTTTTTAACTACCGCTTCCGGATCATTAGCCATTCTTCCGAGCAGAGCGGCAAGCGTTCTGATCGCCAGGATAGGGGTTTTGACCGCGTGCAGGGCGCCAAAGGCGTAAGCCCCCGCTTCAAGCAGAAGTTGTTCGTCGGCGGTCAGGGCGGAGCTGGCGACGTTCTCCTGGTCGGTTTGGAACAGGTAGCAAAGGATCTTGTGGCTTGAGGCGCGGACGATCTGCCCGGAAAAACGGGGGGTGTCGGCCGCTTCCCCAACCCTGATATTCCTAAAAACGATATTAAGGTCCCGGACCAGCAGCAGGTCGGCGGGAGAAATGACCTCATTGGTGGTGGCGGCAATGGTTGCCAGTAACTTTGAAAAATCAGCGCTGTCCAGGACCGATTGATCCAGTCGTTCAACGGGACCGCAGAAAAGCCTGGCAAACCGGTCATTCAATCCCTTTAACCTTCCCTGGTTGTCGAAAGTGGCGAAAGCGCTTTTTTTTAGCAAACTAAGGTCGCCAAAGGTTAAACATCTTCGCCGTCTCGAGATGGTTGACGGCGGGGGGGAAAGGCTTTTTTGGGTTTTACCTACTTGTACTACCATGTTGTTTTTGCTGTGGCATTACTCCCCCAGCAGTAGTTTCGCTAGGAAATCTGTAAGTTGGTTTGGCAGAACGGATTCTTTTTTGACGTATTCAACGCCTTCGTATCTTTGGGTTTGGAAAACGCTTAACCCTTTTGACGCTTCAACGCTTTCTTGTCCGCTCCAGAAAACGACCCGGGCTCCGTGGTTTCTGGCTTCCGGATTTTCTTTTAATCCTCTCAAAATGGAAACCCCGCCGGTCATTTCCTGTTGTTGATCTTCCGGTTCCAGGATTGAGTCAAGCATCACGAGGTCGAAATCCTGCTCCGCAAGCAAAGCTAGCGCCGTTTCCCTGGAACCGGCGGTGGTGACGCTTGTCCAGCCGTCGGACCTGAGCAGGTCGGCGGTGTTTTCGCGGAAGTTGTCGGAATCGTCAACGATCAGGACCCTGGTTGTCCCCTTGACCCGGTCGAGCAGGAGGTCGTGGTTATAACGGGTGATGTAAACAAAGAGCGATGCCGCCTGTCGGCGATGACCCCATTGTTTTACCGGGATGAACCGGTTGTCTCCGTCAATTGGACCGGTGGTTTCGGTAAAAGGGGCGAGCCGGCTGAATGGCTGTCCCACCTTGGTTGGAGGAAGTTCGTTTAGTCGGTCGGGAAGGAATCGAGGGACTTCTACAAAAGTAGTATCCATTATACCGGCAAGGTTCCAGAAATTGTGCTCATACTGGTAGAGCCCGCTGCGGACCTGGATTTGGTCGGGGAGGGAGGCGCCGGCGGGAATTGATTCGATGCCGTAGGTGGCGTTGGCGGTATTAAAAGGGAATGGCTTTTCCGGGTTCCTGGTTTGCTGCAGGACAGATTCGGCCAGGGCGTTCCCGTCAACGATTGTTGGCACGCCGTCAACTTTTAGAGCGACTCCCCCCTCGTCCCAGAAAAACTTGCTGCCGTCCGGGCGGATCCCGATCAGCGGCCTGGTCAGTTCGACCAGCATGCGAACGCTTGCCTCTTCTTCTTTGGCTGCGTAATGTCCAAGAATAATGCTGTATCCTCTGGTGCTGGTCCTGGCTCCCAGGTTGTCGATGTTTGATTGAAAAATCAGGCGAACATCACGTTGGGACAAAAAAGCATGAGGAGTCTGATCGTAGCGATGTCCGCGGATAAAAACCGGGTTTTCCCGGTAGGCCTGGACCAGCGCTCCGTGCCCGGACGTATAAAAAGCGATCTGGTCGTCTTGATTATTTCCGCCGTCCATATCGGCCATCAGGGCGATCCGCCCGTCCCGGCGGAACTTTGGGACATAAGCGGTATTTTCAAAAAGAGCGACTGAGTCGGGATCGAGCCCGAAATAATTGTGCTGTTTAAAATAATCTTCAAACGCCTGGCGCATTGTCGCGCTGACGAATAACAGCCAGGGAATAGGGCTTGCGGGCTGAAATCGTTGCTGGGTCAACAAATGATCGTGGGCCATGATCGATAAGTAGGTTTCGCTGGCCAGGGGGCCTTCGTCAGTTATTTCAATCAGTGCCTTTGGCCTTAAATCTCCGGGGTTTCTGAATCGGGCCGCTTCTCCGCCGGCCACGGTGAT
This sequence comes from Candidatus Margulisiibacteriota bacterium, assembly GCA_018822365.1. NCBI lineage: Bacteria > Bacillati > Candidatus Margulisiibacteriota > Candidatus Margulisiibacteriota bacterium. The sequence goes on along the minus strand of JAHJKL010000086.1, from coordinate 20,163 downwards.
CCTGGCTAACCGGCCGCTCCGGATCAAAAGTTCCCCAAGCTGTTCGTGCTTTCCTTCGGCAGAAAGGGCGGTTAACGTCGGGATCTCGGCCTGGTCGATAAAAGAGACCTGTTCGGGGCGGATCTTGGTAGATCTTGGGTTGCCGACCAGTCCTCTGACGTCGTCCGTCGTATCCCAGGGAATTTTAGCCAGGTCTGCAAACCGCTGGGCCTGCCACTCTTCTGACATGCGGTGCCAGGGGGTTCCGTCGCGCCCCTGAAGAAGATATTCATAATCTGTCGGAAGATGAACGATCCTTTGTTCCTCGGATCTGTTCCAGATAACCTGATGAAGAGGGCGCCTGCCGTAACTGATCGCAGGGGTCCTTTTTGCCAGGGACGGTCTGGTTTGCCCAACCATTAGAATTGAACTCATCGTTTATCTCCTACTTTCTGTCTAAATATATATCGAATATTTTTTCTGATAATTTCACTTTCACGAAATAAGCGCTTAACCTCTTCTCGCTTGCTCAAAGTACTTGTTCATCAGGACCCGGCCGTTATAGCCGGCGATCGCCCGGGCCATTGATTCGATCCTGGCTCCCAGGCCGGGGGCGTGAGCGCCGCGCCTCGATTCAAAACGGAGCATATCTTCATGCAGACGCGAAGAGACTTTCTCAAAGGCCCCGATAAAGCCGTTGGCTAAAAGAAATCGGGAAAGTTTGACGATCGCTTCATTGTTCCACATGTCGTTGTGGAAGCTGGTATTTCCGGCAAAAGCGACCGGGCCAAAATTCAGGACGGTCGGGTACTGCCGCAGACAACCTGCTCCGCCGTCAAAAGTCCCCAAAATGTGGACGCCGTTCATGATCGCTTTTAAATAGCTGGGACCAAAAGCTTCCGTTCCCTGCGAGCGGTTATCAAATGGATTGGTGTTCCCTACCCAGCAGCCTCTCTTTGGTAATCCAGGGAAAATGAACCGGGCCCGGTCATAACTATATCCGTGGAGAAAATCAGTTTTAAACAGACCGCTTCCTTCATTGATCCTTTCCATTTGGGAAAGAAGGTTTTGCAGGGCGTCGATCGACTGGGTGTCGTCCTGGTGGGCTAACCCGCCAAAGAGCCAGAAGATCGGTCTTCCCAGTTCCCGGCCAATTGCGCTGTAGGTTTCGTGCTGGTTCAAGACAGCGGAAATAAGATTGATCTTATAGGCGGTTGCCCGGCGCAGGGAGGCAAAGATCAGGGCGTTTTCCGGAATTGCCACGCCAAAGCGTCGGTCAAGCCGTCCGTCGAGCAATCCCAACAAATGATTCTCTTGTGTATCGTATGCTTCAACCAGTTCTCGGCGAAAATCCAGGTTGCAGCTGAGCGAATCGATCGTTTCCCGCTGGCCAAGCATCCCTGGCTTGCGCCGCCAGCCGGGAACAAAACTGTCAAGGGTTAGGGCTGTGCCCATCCCAAGCCAGCTTTCGACGTCAAGGGTATCGGGGAATTCGGTCAGATCGGAGCTGTTAATTTCTGGAGGAAGCAGTTCTTTTGCCTGGTTGGAAAAAGCCCGCCGGGCCGCTCTTTCTTCCGCTTCCGTGACCATGGTATGGAGCGGCGAGACCGTGCCGATCATTTCGCTCAGGCGCATCTCTACATAGAGGGCGTTGGTCCGCTCAAATTGCTGCGACCCAAAGTAGCCGTACATCTCTTCGTGCTCTTTTGAATAATGGGCCAGGACCATGTCGCCGGTCGTGCGGGGAACGGTCCCGTTCTGCGGCGCGTGGATTGTCGCGGCGCAGAGCATCCGGGTCGCTTTTAAGGCCGCTTCCTGCGAACCGAATTTATCCAAAAAGTGCAGAAATAGATTGAATTTAAAGAGCGCGGTGTGCCCATCATGGCCGATAACCAGACTGGCCAAAGGCTTGTCCACTCCAATGATGCCGAGCTTTTGACAGAGGCGGAACCCTCCCTGGCCCAGCACCTGCATCTGGTCAAAGTTTTCCTGAGTATAAAAAGGAGGATAGAGTCGGTCGGTCACTCCGGGGACGCTTAAGCGGAGTGTAAGCAGGGAATTTCCACCATTGCGGAATCCGGTGTAAAGCCAGGTTTGGACCGGTACTTCTTTTTTGTGCAGGGTGACGGTGCTGACCTCGCCAAGCGGAAGATAATCCGGATCTCTTTCCGGTGCAACGGTATATTGTTCGGTGACCTGGCGGTTCCCGTTGAAAGACTGCCGCCTTCTTATTATGTGTAATGGAGCGAGGCAAACCAGCCCGTAATTATCCTGTTCGCCGTGCCGGGCTGCGGTCCAACCGATCGTTTCTTCAATAATCCCCAGGCCGCCGGCGCCGCCGATCGGTTTCTCTTCTTCGGATTGAAAAACGCGGATAACTTCGGAAAGGTCCAGTTGAGCCATGCCGGCAAGCGTCCTGGGCGCTTCTTTTCCGTGGAGCATGGATAATATTTCCGTCGGGTGAATGCCGCGAACGCTTTCCATTCCGACGTCTACACCGACCCGATGATGGGGGTTTTGTTTGATCAAACTTCGTTGATGGGTCAGCCATTGGGCAATATGACCGGCGGCCTCGTTCTTGGGAAGGGTGGAGGGACGAAAACTTGATCTTGTAGTCATGTTAACTCCTTTCAATGAATATGATTTCTGAAAGGATTTCGTAAGTAGTTCGAATAAATTTCACTTTATTTTGGTCGTTTCCCGATTCTTGGCAGAGGAATTTGATTGTGCTACAATTCAGGCATGACAAGTAAAAGGCCGATCTTCGCTGGTTTTGGCAAACCGGGCGAACAGGTCGCCGAAAAACAAGAGATCTATTATCTTTCCGGCAAGGGGACCGATCTTGGCTGTGTTCTGCTGGTCCAGGAAGAGATCAAAAACCCTTCACTGCTGGAACTGGAAGTTAAGGGGTATATAAAAAAAGAAGCCGCCTGGTCGCGTCTTCGGGTTGAAGTCTTCGATAAAGACAGTCAGGAGATCCCGGCTACCTCCTTTGAAGAAGAATATTTAATGGAAGGGCTCTCCCCAGATTTTTTCAAGCGCCTTGATTTCCCGATCCTCGGCATTGTTAAACGCCCATTCAAGGTCCAGGTGATGATCGTCGGGCCGTCGGAGACGAAGCTCGAGATCCGCAATGTCCATCTCCGCTAGGAGGGTGCGTTTTGTTTTTCTTGTTTTCCCCATTATCGCGGCATTGTTTTGCGCCTCTTGCGCCAGGCCAGAAGTGGCTAAACCTTTAACCCCGGTTTCAGGTAACTATTCCGGCTGTGCGATCGGCGCCTTTGTTAACGGGTTTGATAATATTTCTTCATTTCAATCTTTGATCGGCCGGGACCTGGCGGTTGTCCTCTGGTATGTGTCGTGGGAAGAGCCGTTTCCAAAAGCTGATGCCGATAAAGTTGATGCCAGCGGAAGCATCCCGTTGATCACCTGGGAGCCTTGGCTTAATAATTCCGCGGGAACCCTGGAGGCGATCGCTTCCGGCAGCTATGAGAGTTATGTTCGTTCTTTTCTGCAAGCGGCCAAAGATTGGGGGAAGCCTTTTTTTCTCCGCTTCGGCCACGAGATGAACGGCAACTGGTATTCCTGGGATGGGCTCCACAATGGCTCGGATACCGGCCCGGAGAAATATAAACTAGCCTGGCGATACATATATAATATAAAAAGATCATTAGGGGCTGACAATGTGACCATGGTCTGGTCCCCAAATCATGCTAACCTTCCGGCAGAGAGCTGGAACACGATCGCTGCTTATTATCCTGGGGACGAATATGTCGACTGGATGGGGATGGATGGCTACAATTGGGGGGGGGGCGACTGGCGGTCGTTCGACCTGGTTTTTAATGAAGTATATTCGACCCTGACCGCTCTTTCGGGCAAGCCGCTGATGATCGGCGAGTTCGCTTCGGCTGAAGATGGGGGGGATAAAGCGGCCTGGGTCACCGATGCCTTTAATAAAATTAAAAATAATTATCCGCGGATCAAGTTGTTTAATTGGTTTAACATCAACAAGGAGCGGGATTGGCGGGTCGACTCTTCTCCCCCCTCCGTCTCGGCCGCAAGAAACACCTTGCAAGACAGCTATTTTTTAGATAAAATGTTTCGCTAAGTGTGTTTTGCGCGGCATATTGATTTCAACTGAAATTAATCCCGGACTGTTGCGACAAAAGGTTAGGCTAATTCGGTCGGCCAAAGAAAGGTCTTGATCATTTTGAATTATAAAAGGAAGCAAAAAAGTCTTTGGACTAGAATAAAGCAAAACAAAATTGCCTACTATTTTATCGCCCCGACCGCCCTGGCGATGATCTTTCTCCACCTTGTCCCGATCCTGCAGGGTATTTATATGTCTTTCCTTGACCTGAACCAATTCACCCTTCAGCGCTATCTTCTGGCTCCGTTCGTTGGTCTTGGTAATTATTCCAAGGTCCTGATCGACCCAAACAGCCCGGTCAGGATCGGGATCTTTGAGGCGATCCGCAATACAGTTCTTTATACGATCCTGGTAACGCTGGGGACCCTTTCTACCGGTATGATCGTCGCGTTGATGCTCAACCGGAAATTTTTTGGCCGCGGCGCGGTTCGCACTTTCTTTCTCTTCCCCTGGATCATCCCGACTTACGTGACCGGACTGCTCTGGGGGATCATGTGGCTAAGAGAGGGGGGATTGATCAATGTCATGTTGGTCGATTGGCTCCATATTCTCCCCAGCAAGCCCTCCTGGCTGACCGGGCCAAACACTCTTTGGGCGATCGTGATCCCGACGATCTGGCGCTACTGGCCGCAGTCGATGCTGATGCTGCTGGCCGGGCTTCAGACGATACCGGAAGAGCTATACGAAGCGGCCGACATTGACGGCGCCGGGCCCTGGCGCAAGTTCTGGATGATCACCTGGCCGATGCTCCGTCCGGTCTGGTTCATCCTGATACTTTTTGGTTTGATCTATAACACTTATTCCTTTAACATAGTTATCATGATGTTTGGTTTCGGTGCCGGTTATCCGGGCGAGTGGGGAGACCTGATGATGACCAACATCTTCCGCAACTCGTTCCAGCTCTGGAACTTTGGGACCGGGGCGGCCGCTTCGGTCATCCTTTTGATCGTCATGGTCTGCATTGTCAATGTCTGGTTTAAATACTTCAAGCAGGCGGAGGAAATGCGCTAATGCCTTATTATTTGAAAAAAAGAATAACCGATATAATCATTAACATCTTAATGTTGATGTTCCTTGCTTTGACTCTTTTGCCGATCGGCTGGATGGTTTTTTCCTCGCTTAAAAGCTCGACCGATATCGCCATTGGCCGGGTCGGCCTTTCTCAAACGCTAGAGGGCAAGCCAAAGATCCAGTGGGAAAATTATGTTGATATGTGGAAGAACGTGAACTTTGGGCTCTACTTGAAAAACTCCCTTATTATCTGCGGCGCCACCATGGTGATCGCTATGCTCTTGTCAACTCTGGCTTCATACGGGCTTTCCCGGTTCAAGTTCCCGGGATCGGACCTTTTTAGCAATACTATCTTAGCTACTCAGATGATCCCGGCAATCATGTATTTGATCCCACTATATATAATGTTTGTGAAGTTTACGATCATGTCCGGGATCCCGGTTAAAGGGACATACTGGGGGTTGATCCTGATCTATGCTGCGTTCTTTACCCCATTTTCGATCTGGATCTTGCGCGGATTTTTCGCCTCAATACCAAAAGAACTGGAAGAGTCGGCCAGGATCGACGGTTGCTCGGCAATTCAGGTCTTTTGGTATATCGCCCTGCCGCTGGCGATCCCCGGGATCATCGCGACCGGTATTTATATCTTCCTGACCGCCTGGGATGAGCTGATGTTCGCCTGGGTCCTGACCAACGGCGATACCATGACTATTCCGGTCGGCATCCGTTTATTTGTCGGAAATTATCAGAACCGTTTTGACCTGATGATGGCGGCCGCGACCGTTGCGACCCTGCCGCTGGTCGTGCTATTCTTCTTTCTACAGAAATATATTGTTGCCGGTTTGACCGCCGGAGCGGTCAAAGGCTAGGAGGGAAACAATGAACAATTATAAATGTTCCTGGAAAGTATTGACCTTGATTATTGGCTTTTTTAGTCTGGCAATGGTTGTTTCCGCTTCCGCGCCGGTCGATAAAACCTGCCTGACCGAAAAACGAACCGTTTATACCGGGATCTTTCGCGAAGGGGCCCCCCGCAACATGAACTATATTAAACAATACGAAAAACAGGTCGGCAAAAAGCCGGGGATGATCATGTGGTACCAGGATTGGGAGCAGGCTTTTCCCAAAGAAGATTGCCAGAAAGTTGCTGAATACGGGGCGATCCCGCACATTGTTTGGGAGCCTTGGTACTGGGGCGATCATAACAAGGTTTCTTTAAAGGATATTATTGACGGTAAATGGGATGATTATATCCGCGATTGGGCCAAAGGTGTAAAAGAATTCGATCAGCCGATCATGCTCAGGATCGCCCACGAATTCAACATTGACGGCTATCCCTGGGGAGTAATTAATAACGAAAAAAACCCGGAAACATATACAAAAGCATACCGCCACATCGTAGATATATTCAAAAGGGAAAAAGCGGACAAAGCTAAGTTTATTTGGTGCTTTATGAATTATTCATATCCCAACGAAAGCTGGAATGATTGGGAAAAAGCCTACCCCGGCGATAAGTATGTTGACTGGATCGGGATCGACGGCTATAACTGGGGGACGACCCAGAGCTGGAGCGAATGGCAGGTTTTTAAATATCTTTTTAGGGAGCAGGCAAGAAAGAGCAGGATGCTTTGGCCGGACAAGCCGATTATGGTCGCCGAATTTGGCAGTGCTGAGCAGGGGGGGAACAAAGCGGCCTGGATCAGGGAGATCCCCAAATATTTGGCGACCAGTATGCGTGATATTGACGCCATTATCTGGTTTGACCTGAAGAAAGAGACCGATTGGCGGATCGGCTCGACCCCGCAGGCGCTAGCCGCATATCGTGACATTATGAAAGATCCGATCTTTGCCTCATCGGCGGCCGGATTGGCTAATTTAACGATCTCATCGGAAAAGAGCGTCCGTCGGGTCGCGTTCGCGCCGCAGGCAAAATGTCCGCTAACGATCGACGGCAATCTAAACGATTGGGATAAGACTTATCCGATCGTTATGAAGGACGCTTCATTTTTCAAGGAAGGGTTGGACTGGGGTGGGCCGGAAGACCTGTCAGGGAGCATTTTCTTGATGTGGGACGACCAAAATCTTTATCTGGCTGCGGAAGTGACTGACCGGCAGCCGCTGGTCAATAAGCGGGTTAATCAGGATGTTTGGAACGGCGACGCGATCGAGATGGTCCTGGGGACCGAATCGGCCGATCCGAAGCGCAATTCCTTCGGAAAGGGTGATTATCAGTTCGGGCTTAGCTCCGGCGACGGTAAAACGACAAAGCCGCAGATCTGGAATTGGCAACGCAGAAGAAGTCCGCGAGGAGGTGAAATCTCAGTCAGTAAAGCTTCAAAATTAAATGGATACGTCCTAGAGGCGAAAATTCCGCTGGACTTTTTTACCAACGGGTTCAAACCGGCCGCTGGCCGAAAAGTTGATTTTGATATCGCGCTTGATGACGCCGACTCGAGCGGTCAGCGCGAAAAACAATTGATCTGGAATGGAGATTTTTATTTCTACAAGGACCCCAGTGTTTGGGGGATATTGGAATTTAAATAACTTAGGAGGTTTATTTTTATTATGAAGCGTTCATTAGCGATTGTCAGTTTGTTGTCGTTAACCATCTTGTGCGGTTCGGTCATTGCGATGGGTGGACCAAAGCCTGAGGAGTCAAAGGCCCCGGAAAAGCAAGCCGGGGTTGAAAGACCGGCCGCCTTCGCGGAGAAAGTCTTCTTGATCGATGATTATGAATCGGGGAGCTTAAAATTTCCGCGTGATTGGTGGGTGTTTGACGTTAAGGCTGACGTTGTTTCAACCGATACTTTGAAAGACGGAGAGGCCCTGGAGGTCGGCTTGAAATCTCTTTCTCTGGCTGGTTCGGCCAGCAATTTTTACGTTGGGGGGATCGGCTCATATCTGGCTAAAGAAGGGCAGGACCTGTCCAAATATAATTCCGTCCAGATCGACATTTACGGCCTGGGCCCCGATTCCGGCTCTTTGAAGATCGAGCTTTATGATGACGACAACGGCAACTGGCAGATAGAACAGGACAAGACCAATAATTACGTTCCTTTCTACGACGATAAATGGACCAATGAGATCAAGGTTGATTGGAGCGGCTGGCGGCGGGTTGTTGTTCCGCTGGCCGATTTTGTTGATGAAAACCCGGCTATCGGCGATGACATCTGGAATCCCCAGCAAATGAGCAATTCCGGAGGGCTTCTGCAGTTGCAGCTTATTTGCATTGCGACCAAATCAAAAGGGAAGGTCGGTTTTGACCTTGATAATGTCGCGTTGATCGTTGAGTAAGGATGAGAGTTTTATTAGTTAGCATCGCGGCTGGGCTTATTTTTATAAGCTCAGCCGCTGCTTCTATCAAGCCATTCGCCGAGCTTTGGAACGATCTGGCGTATTACACGACCAATATTGAACAACAGGATTTTTCTTCCCTTCTTCTCCGCTACGAAGGGAAGCTTGGTTTCAATATCGGTGAATCACCTTTTGACCTATACGCCGTTTATTACGGGACCGCTTCGCAAAATAGCGATTATTGGGACAACTCATTGTTTTACGGTTTGGGCGCAAGGTTTAAACCTTTTTTTGATTATAAGCCCCGCGATTGGACCAACGAATGGCTGCCCGATGTTAAAATATTTGCCGAGTCCCTTTCGTCTTCATATCAAAAAAATGCCGGAGTGGCGGAAGCGGCCGGGCTCCCCAAGAACGATACCCGTTACGGTGTAGAAGTCTGGCATGTTTGGAACCTTGACCAGCCGAACCTCAACGACTATTGGAGTGAGATCTGGGCAAACCTGTCTTTTAGGACGACCAGCTTTACCGTCAGCGATTATAACGACTGGCTCTTTTTCTTCCAGCCGAGGATCGGCCGCCACCTTGGCCGGGGGATCGAACCGTATATCAAGGCCGATCTGACCTATTCCAACAAAAACTATTATTGGCAGAATGTCGCTGATTATGGGGTGGGGATAAGGTTCGAACCCTGGCGCAACACCGCCGATAACGAATCACTGCTAAAAAAGGTCAAGCTTTTTATTGAAATCCTTGGGGTTTCTTATTTAAAAGATAAGCCAGCTGCAGCCCAGCAAACCGTTTCGTCTGATCTTAGGTTCGGGATCGACATGTCGATCGGGAGATAAAGATGTTCTTGATCGTTGGGTTGGGAAACCCGGGAGAGGAATACGCCCGGACCCGTCATAATCTTGGTTTTATGGTCGTTGAAGAAATAGCGGCCAGGCTGAAAATATCCTCTTTTAAAACAAAACACCGCTCTTTTGTGGCCGATGGTCAGATCGGTGACCACAAAGTCGTTCTGGCCCAGCCGCAGACTTACATGAACAACTCCGGTCAGGCGGCGCAGGAGCTCCTTGCCTGGCATAAGATCCCTCCGACCAGGATGATCGTTATTTATGACGATGTTGATCTTGAGGCCGGGATGGTCCGGGTCAGAGAGAGCGGTTCTGCCGGCGGTCATCATGGGATCGAATCGGTCATGAGCTCATTGAATTCGGGCTCGTTCATCAGGGTGAGGGTTGGGATCGGCCGGCCGACCATTAGTGGAGACGTGGCCTCTTACGTCCTCGGGCAGATCACTAAAGATCAGCAGGAACTGCTGGCTTTGGCGGTCGAGGCGGCCGCCGACGCGGTCTTTGAGATCATCAGTCATGGTCCGGCTTCCGCGATGAACAAATTTAATGCTTGACGAAGTTTTAGCCGCGATCGCCGGGAGCGATCTTTTCCGACGGCAGGTTGCCCGCCTCAAGAAAGATGAAAGAACCAGTTTTTCCAGTTTGCCCGGCGCCGCGTTTGCCGCTGTCACGGCCGCGCTGGCCCGGGAATTTCCGGTGGTGCTGGTTGTCACTTCGACGATCGAAAAAGCGGAGAGCCTGCGCCAGGAGATAGACCTTTTTGCCGGCAAAAATACTCTCCTTTTCGCTCCCCCGGAGCTTTTTCACGCTGATAATTTTTCCGAGACCGCCGGGGAGCGCCTGGCGGTCTTAAACGAACTGAGCAAGCACCGACGGTTGACCGTTGTTTCCCCTGTTCGGGGGGCGCTCTCCAATTGCCAGCCACCCAAAAGTCTCCAGGCTCTGGATATTCCGGTCGGAGGAGAGATCGAAAGAGAATCTTTGCTGAAAAAACTGGTCGATTTCGGCTACCGCCGGTTTGATATTGTCGGCGAGCGGGGAGAATTCAGTGTCCGCGGCGGAATTGTCGACATATATCCAGTCAATCAGGAGAGGGCGATCCGTTTTGAATTTGCCGGGGATACCGTAGAATCGATCCGCCAATTTGACCCATATTCCCAGCGCTCGACTGAAAAACTGGCTGCCGCGTCGATCCTGCCGGCCAGGGAGAGCGCTTCGGTCCAGTTTTATAAGGCGCTGCCGGCCGGCTCGCTCGTTGTTTTGGCGGAAAGGATGGAAGTGGTCCGGGCCGTCGGAGAAATTGAAGGGGCCTCATTCAAAGAGCTGGAAGCAGCGGCCAGGGCGGAGCTTTCGGGTTTTGCTCTGCCTGGGGAAGAAGGGCTCTTTCGTAAGGTAGATAGTTTTTTTGGCCGCCTGGCGGAGGTCCCCAAAGAGGCGGTATTGGTTAGCCGACATCCCCACCGTTTGCGGGAAGAGCTTCCGGGAAAAGCGGTTGTTGCCGGAAAAATTGACGGTGGGTTCGAGATCAACGGGTTGCCGGTACTTTCCGATAAAGAACTGTTTGGCGAGCGCCATTTAACCAGAAAAAAAGCCGCTATTGTCAAAGAGGGGGTGGCTGACGAGCTCCTCTCCGACCTTAAATATGGCGATTACGTTGTTCACGAAAACTATGGGATCGGGGTCTACCGGGGCATGAAGAAGATGGAGTTTGACGGCGCGACCCAGGAATACCTGCTGATAGAGTTCTCCAGCGGCGACCTCCTTTATGTCCCGCCGACCATGATCGGCCTGGTGGAAAAATATTCCGGCAGCGGCGACGCCAGGCCCCGTCTTTCCCGCCTGGGGAGCAAGGAGTGGATCAAGACCAGGAGCCGGGTCAAAAAAGCACTGCGCGATATGACCCAGGAGCTGACCGTCCTCTATGCCGCCCGGGAAAAATTTCCGGGCATCGCTTTCCCGCCGGACGACATCTGGCAGAAAGAGCTGGCGGCAACTTTTTCCTATGAAGAGACCCCGGACCAGGCCAAAGCGATCAGCGCCGTTAAAAATGACATGGAGGTTGCCCGGCCGATGGACCGCCTGGTCTGCGGCGATGTCGGCTATGGCAAGACCGAGGTCGCGATCCGGGCGGCGGCCAAAGCGGCCAGTGCCGGCAAGCAGGTGGCTATTCTGGCCCCGACAACGATCCTGGTTGAGCAGCATTTTAATAATTTCAAAGAACGGTTTAAAAACCTTCCATATGTCGTCGAGATGCTTTCGCGTTTCCGCTCACCCCGCGAACAAAAAGAGGTAGCCAGGGCCCTGGAATTTGGGGGAGTCGATATTGTTATCGGGACCCACCGGCTCCTTTCTAAAGACATCAAATTCAAAGACCTGGGGCTGCTGATCGTCGATGAAGAACAGCGCTTCGGGGTTGCCCACAAAGAGAAATTAAAACAGCTCAAGAAAAGTGTGGATGTCTTGACCCTTTCGGCGACCCCGATCCCGCGGACGCTTTACTTTTCGCTGGCCGGCTTGCGGGAGATCAGCTTGATCACGACGCCGCCGGTTGACCGCTCGCCGATCAGGACCTACATTTTGCCGTATTCCGACCAGGTCTTAAGTGAAGCGGTCAGGAGGGAGATCGATCGGGGGGGGCAGGTTTATTTTGTCCACAACACTGTCGATAAAATTACCGGCTTGGCCAACAGATTGAAAAAATTGCTCCCCACCGCCCGGGTGGCGGTCGGCCATGGCCAGATGGATGAAAAACGGCTGGAAAAAACGATGCAGGAATTTATGGAGCGCAAATATGATGTCCTGGTCTGCACATCGATAATCGAATCGGGGTTGGACATACCGAATGTCAACACGATCGTGATCGACAATGCCGACCGTTTTGGCCTCTCCCAGCTCTATCAGATCCGCGGCCGGGTCGGGCGCTCACCGGTCCGGGCTTACGCGTATCTTTTTTATCATCCGGAGCGGTCCTTAAGCGAACACGCGCTTGAAAGGTTGAAAGCGATACAGGAATTTACCGCCCTGGGTTCCGGCTACAAGCTGGCGATGCGTGACCTGGAGATCCGAGGTTCGGGGAATCTGCTGGGAGCGGAGCAATCAGGGCATATCTACGAGGTCGGGTTTGACCTGTATTGCGAGCTTTTAGAGGAGGCGGTCAGGGAGGCGAAAGGGGAAAAGGTCGTCGCGCCGCGCGAGGTGGAGATTGACTTAAAGCTGGAAGCTTCGATCCCTCCGGAATATGTGACCGACGACCGCCAGCGGATCGCTCTTTACCGGCGCTTAAATATGATCACCACGCTGGAAGGGGTAGAAGAGATCAGGAAAGAGTTCAAAGACCGTTTTGGGCCGGTCCCACCCCCTTTAGAAACGCTTATACGAGTTATGCGGCTCAAGGTTAAGGCATTGAGTAGCGGAGTAGCGAGTGTTAAAGCGGTGGGGAATTTGATCAGGGTGGAGTGGCTGAATAAAAAGGTTAAAGTATTTAAAAATACCGGGAAAGATATTGTTGCTATAGCCGAGAAAGCGCTTACTGCCGGGAATTAATGTACTGCTGAACGATCCGTTGGTCGTTAATGATGACCAGCGGCTTCCCTTTAGGGCTCTTGATGATCAGTTTGTCGGTGGAGACTTCAACGTTGCCGATTCCCGAGTCCTGACGCGAGGTCTGGGTCAGGTAATTCAAAACAAGCAGCTTCAGGATCTCCGGGTTGAGCTTGTCGCCAAGAAAAACCTTGGGCTCGATCACAAATTCCGTGTGCTTGGCGGCAATGACCGAGGCCTGGCCGCTCTGCCGCCAGAATTCTTTCAACGATTCCTCAAGTTTTTCCAGGGCGCTTTTTTCTTCAGACATTAGGCTTGTCCTCCAGTTTGTAATGCCGCTCTTTCTCTCACAAGTTGCACAGCCAGGGGCCTGAATTGCGGGGCAAGGGTGGCGAGCGCTTCCAGGTCAGAGGCGCCGGGAGCGAGCGAGAAGGCTGGTTGATAGGTCGCCGGTTCGTTGTTTATGTCCGGGTGAAGGTTGAGCGGTGTCTTGGTAATAGGGGCCTGAACTGTCGCCTGGGCGGTTTTTTCTTCGGTTGGGGCCGGTCTGGTTGAGAAGCCATTCTGGGCCTGGTTAAGACGGCTTCGAACGTCATAAACAAGCCGATTTAATTCGGTTGAGGTCAGGTTGATATGAGGCGTTCCCCCCGTTTGTCTTTGGGGCTGGTCAACCTGTCCTACTCTGCCTGGTGTGATTGGTACCATTATTTTCTCCACGCTAAGAGGCCGCTCTTTAGATCAGTTTTGATCGCGGCGGCCAAATAGGGCAATTCTCCCGGCTTCAGGTTGTGTTTGTCGACGAAATATTCAATTACCGCTTTGGCTTTTTCCTTGGGGTCAAGCAGTGACTGGTCGTTCTTAATGACCGGTTCACCGTCGATCCGGAGCAAGCCTAAAATGTCGATGACTTCCATCGACGATTTTAGACCCAAAGCCTGAAGATTTGGGCCGCTTTTTTTCTCTTCTTGCACGTTGTTTGTCATATTTTGTTTGCTTGTCCGTTCACTTATTTATCGTTTTTAATGGGTAAAAACTTGCATGGGGGGAGGGGAAAAGGACGAGGCAAAGGAGGAACCAAAAGAAAGCTTGTTATTATTGGCTTGGTTGAGCCAAATTATTGAGCATCGAAGCCCAGGAATTATAGGTTTCCGGCGGCAAGCATATTTTAGCATAAGGATTGGAAAAAGCTGTCCTTATTAGTCCGGCAAGCGGTTTTAAAATGTTTATATAGGCATATATATTTTCAGTCAGTTGGCCCTCTGATAAATATTCTCTAAGAGATTGATTTCCAACCGAATTTTTTACCAGGACATTTTCTATAACTTTTACCGCGGCCAAAAAGTTGTTTTTATTCTGGGCTTGAATCGCGGCCTCAATTGCCGCCATTTCCTGGGCGGATAAAATATCAATCCCTATCGGGCTTGATCGATAGACGGGGTTAGTTGGGCTTGTTTGAACAGGCTTATGATTATTTGTTTCTGTTGGGGTGCTAATACTTATTAAATTAGATAATAGATCGAGCGCTTCCGTAAAGTCTTCTTGTGAAAAAGCGACATTAAGGAGGATAGTTAACTTTTCATTTGTAAGTTCATTTATTCGCGCGGCTCCAGCTGAAGTACCAAAAAGGGAATGAGTTGCTTCTTTTCTAACCACCAGAAGATCATGCCGGCTGGTAGCTTTGGCTAGGGATTGAAAATTTGCACTAAGATATCTGTCTTTGTCATGCTCGAAAAAATATTTAAAAAGTTGGTCGTATTTAAATAAAGTATTTGTAAGTTCTTGAGAAACGATCAGGGCTTCAGCCGGGTCAGTTTCTAACAGAGCTTGTGCTTGTTTAACAGCTTCTCGATGGCTAGCCAATTCCCGATTGGTCTGTTCCGTAAAAGCTTTAAGCCGAGCTTGGTTGCTGCTGAATAAAAAACTTGTTTCCGAAGGGGGGCATGACGAAAAAACAAACCCATTTGAGCGATCGCTGTTGTTCTCTTCTTTTTCGAAAATAACGAAGTGAGAGCCAGTTTCAGAACAAGAGCCAACTGTTTGGCCGTATTCAGCAGCACTGTCCGCGAAATCACTACTGATCAAGTCAGCATGATGGTGGAGAAATAGTAATGCTCCGGTGGCCAGCAGACGCGCCTCCCATCTTCCCAATAAAAACTCAGACTGCTGGTTATTTTGTATTCTTCGTACGCTATCTATAGTTGCCCGGATCGAATGCAGAGAATCCGGTTGATAGCGCGGCAGTTGATGGGAGATTTTTCCAAGCGATAACGAAGAAGTCGCAAAATGACTCCTGACGGCATCCATAAGAAGGTCTTTCCAGGTTGAATGGAGAGGGCGTGGAAGCGGGTCTGGTTTTCTGAGCTCGGTTTTTTGGGCGGCTCCTTCCTGGGTGGAAAAAAGCAGGTAGCGCGGGTCGTAAACCGGCGCGTGAAATGGTTCCGCAATTGTCCGTTTGGTAGGGCAGAAGACCTGATTCGTGTGCCGACTAAATAATACTGGCTCAATATGGTCCTCATAAACCGCCACGGCTAATCGCCATTGACCGATCTCGGTTCGGGGATAAATACATTCTCCCAAAGAAAGGAGGAGTTTTGTCCGCGAGTAGCAATTGCCTTGCCCGGTTTCTAGCAGAGAAAAAAGGTCTCCATTGCGAAGATTATAGGGTTGTTTGTTGATAAGATCGTAAGCGGCCTGGAAACGGGTGAATTGGTTGGGCTCAAGGCGAAGTGCCGCGATCAGTTTTTTTGCTACATTCTTTAATTGCGACTCCCATCTGGTGATATTGCTAAGAAGCTGGTCGGGTTGGCTTGTAATGTCTCCCTTTTTAACGGCTTGAAAAACTTCCGCCAATAATATGGTCCTTTCATAGTCGAACCCGTCCTCGTGTTTATAGTCGGCAATAGCCTTGTTGATCGTGGTTGTGATTTCAGCTCGCAATTTATCAACCTTAGCTTGGTAGGGGGCAAGCCTTTCTTGAATGAAACTTCGTTTGTCTTTTAAATAATCGATCGCCAAATTGGCAGAATAGAGAAAAACAGCAGCGGCTGTTAGGCCGATCGTGCCATAGCTTTTTATAAGTTGAATAGCGGTATCATGGCAGGCGTATACCAATGAGGTCGCGGCGGCAATAGTCATACCGACCGCGGGACGTTTTAATTGGATAATTCCTGGCCCGTTTAATACGGCTCTGGTTATTTTCATAAATAATGCCAAATAATGGCATACGTTTATTTATCGGATCTATAAAGGGGTGGACTTGCATAGTTTTTCAATTAGTGGGAGGGTGTATAATAACATGTTATGAGCAAGACCGGCCAATCATTTGAAGAACTTGTGAAAGTTGTGGCTATTCTACGGCAAAAATGCCCCTGGGATAGGGAGCAGACTTTTGAGTCGCTGAAACCATATCTAATAGAAGAAGTCTACGAGGCGATTGAGGCGATCGACCATAAAGATTTTGACCACCTATGTGAAGAGCTGGGAGACATGCTGCTTCATGTGGTTATGCTTGCAGTATTTGCCAGCCAAAAGCGTAAATTTGACATTAACCAGGTTGTTAAAGTGATTACCGAAAAGATGATACGCCGCCACCCCCATGTTTTTGGGAAGGCCAAGGCGAAGGATAAGGCAGAGGTCTGGAAGCGGTGGGAGAAGATTAAGAGAGGGGAGAGAGGCAAAGGCGAAGGCCAAGGCAAAGGCCAAGGCAAAGGCAAAGGCGGGATGATGGCAAGTATTCCGAAATCGCTTCCTGCTCTAATTCGGGCGGATAAGGTCCAGAAGAAGGCGGCCCGGGTTGGTTTTGACTGGGACGATGTGGCCGGCGCCTGGGAAAAGGTGGACGAAGAGCGAGCCGAGATCGCGGAATTGCTTAGCAAAAGCGGGAAAGCGGTAAGCGGTAGGCAAAAAGGCAATAAAATGAAACTTCAAGAAGAGATCGGGGACCTTCTTTTTTCCGTCGCCAATGTCGCCCGCAAATTGGAGATCGATCCGGAAGACGCCCTCCAGCGAGCGAACAAAAAATTTATCAACCGTTTTAGCATGATCGAAGACGATCTGGCCGCGCGCCAAATGACCCTGGCTGAGATGGATTCCCTCTGGAATAAGGTCAAGGCTGCGGAAAAATAACCGAATTGGCGACGGTTTTATGATATAATATCTTCTATGAAGGCTAATTGGCGCGTTATTGCGACATATTTGGTTGTTTTCCTGTTGGGAGCGGCGATAATTGCCCCTCTTTTCAGCACGGAAAAAAAAGTTGCGGAACTGCCGTTTTCCAGTTTTTTAGATAGCGCGGATCAAGGGAAGCTAAGCCAGGTAACGATCTCTGGCGATGTGATCACCGGTGAGTTGAAAGATAAGACCAGCTTTCGCACCCATGCCCTCAATTACCCAAATCTTGTCCCGATGCTCCGTGAAAAAGGGGTTTCCATTAAGGTTGAATCACCGGTCGAATCAAGCTGGGCTTGGAACCTGGCGATTCAGCTCCTTTTTCCGATCGTCTTCTTCTTTTTTCTCTGGTGGCTGATTATGCGGCAGGCGCAGGGGGCCAATAGCCAGGCGATGTCTTTTGGCCGGGCAAATGCCAAGCAGCAATCAGGGAAGGTAACGGTTACCTTTGCCGATGTTGCCGGGGTTGATGAGGCGAAAGAAGAGCTCAAAGAAATCGTTGATTTTCTCAAGAATCCCGCCAAATATCAGGCATTAGGGGCAAAGATACCCAAAGGGCTTCTGTTAATGGGACCTCCGGGAACCGGAAAGACTCTTTTAGCCAGGGCAATTGCCGGAGAAGCCGGGGTCCCTTTCTTTTCGATCTCGGGATCAGACTTTGTCGAGATGTTTGTCGGGGTAGGTGCTTCCCGGGTCCGTTCAGTCTTCGAACAAGCCAAAAAACAGACCCCCTCGATTATTTTCATGGACGAAATTGACGCAGTAGGCCGCCATCGCGGCGCCGGACTTGGCGGCGGGCATGATGAGCGGGAACAAACCCTCAACCAGTTGCTGGTCGAAATGGATGGCTTTGATCCAAAAGCAAATACTATTGTTATTGCCGCGACCAACCGGCCGGATATTCTTGATCCGGCACTGTTGCGTCCCGGCCGCTTTGACCGCCGGATCGTGCTGGACAAGCCCGACCTGAAAGGTCGCGAAGATATATTAAAGATCCATGCCAAAGGAAAGCCGTTTGCCAATGATGTTGAATTGTCGATCATTGCCAGGCGGACTCCGGGGTTCTCCGGCGCCGATTTGGAGAATGTTTTAAATGAAGCGGCAATCCTGGCCGCGCGGACCGATAAAAAAGAGGTTGGGAATGAGGAGGTTGAAGAAGCGGTCGATCGGGTGATCGCCGGGCCGGAAAAAAAGAGCAAAGTTATTTCCGACAACGAAAAATCAAGGGTCGCCTATCATGAGGTTGGCCATGCTGTCCTTTCCCAGATCTTAAAAAACACAGACAAAGTCCACAAGATCTCGATCTTGCCGCGCGGCATGGCCCTGGGTTATACCCTGCAACTTCCGCTTGAAGACAAATACCTGGTGACCCGTTCGCAAGCGGTTGAAGAGATCACTGTTTTACTGGGCGGGCGGGTGGCCGAAGAGATGATCTTCAACGAACCAAGCTCTGGCGCCCACAACGACCTGGAACGATCGACCGATCTGGCCAAACGGATGGTGACCGAATTCGGCATGAGCAAGCTTGGCCCCCGGACCTTTGGCCGCAAAGACCGGCAGATCTTTTTGGGTCGCGACATTGCCGAGATGAAGGATTATTCAGAGCAGACCGCCGATGAAATAGATCATGAAATCGAGAGGATTATTTCCGAATGCCACGATCGGGCGAGAGCGCTTCTCTTAAAGAACCGGGTCAAGGTTGAAGAGATGGCCAAACTGCTTATCGAAAAAGAGACCCTGGAGAACAGCACCCTGGAGGAGGCGCTCAAAGGGCTGCAGGGTGACTAAACTTATCGAATGCGTCCCCAATTTTTCTGAAGGGGTCGATAGCGGGATTATTGAAGAAATAGTTTCTGCTATTAGGTCTGCCAAGGTAAGAGACCTCCACTCCGATCCCGATCACAATCGCTCCGTTGTTACGATGTGGGGGGAGCCGCAAGTGATCAAGCAGGCTGCTTTTGAGCTGACCGAGAAAGCGATCCAACTTTTAGATATCCGCGAGCATGCCGGCGTCCACCCATATATCGGAGCAGTAGACGTTATTCCCTTTATACCTCTGAAGGATTGCTCAATGGCAGAAACAGTTGCCCTGGCCAGGGAGTTAGGAAAAGAATTATGGGAAAAATTAAAGCTTCCGGTCTTTTTCTACGGAGAAGCCGCGCGGGTTAAAGAACGCCGTGATCTCCCAATGGTCCGTAAAGGGGGCTACCGAGCCCTTAAACAAGAGATTAATACTCCCCGGCGCTGTCCTGACGTTGGGACAGGTTTGCACGCAAGCGCCGGCGCGGTAGCGGTTGGCGCGCGAGAGTTCCTGATCGCCTTTAACGTTAACTTGAAAGGCCGAGAACTCGATCTAGCCCAATCGATTGCCAAGAACATCAGGGAGAAAAACGGCGGTCTGCCTGGAGTTAGAGCGCTTGGTTTAGAGCTACCCAGCCGCGGCTTGACCCAGGTCTCGGTGAATATCGTCGATCATCAAAAAACCTCGCTCAAAAAGCTCTTTGATGAGATCAATAAATGGGCGAAAGAATATGAAGTCGAGATCGAAGGCTCGGAACTGGTCGGAATGATCCCGGCGAGCGCTTGTTTTGAGGGGATGAAAGAGTATTTACATCTTCCTTGTTTAAAGGAAGAGATGATTATTGACCGTTGCTTGTAAAGCTACTTCTTTTCCGGATGGTAATAAACCCGGTGCGAGTTTGGTAATTCCTCGATCTTAACAACAGTTCCGGATAATTCCGAATCATCGGCCGGTGGCTGGATTGGTGAAGGATGGCCAAAAGAAATATCAGGTTTGTTTTTAATTGGCGGGAAAGATAGCGTTTGGCCATCGAGCAGTTTCAGTCCGCACACTGCTATCTCCCGCATGCTTTGGTCATATTCATCCCTGACCTGGGTCAGGATGTCGTATTTTATGGCATTTCTAGCTTCCGTGGTGAAAGAGCGGGGCTTATCTGCTAAATATACGACCAAGTGTAGCAGTTCGTTTCTGGTTAATCTTCCGGCGTGGGTTTTTTGGGTCAACGCGCCTATGTTTGGTCGTATTAAACAATAGATTTGCTTTTTGACGGTCGAGATTGTAGCATTTCCTATCCTGATCATAATCAATTCCTTTCACTTGAACTACAGGATTATCCAATAAAATATGCCGGAATTTCAGGTCTT
>JAHJKL010000085.1 GCA_018822365.1 Candidatus Margulisiibacteriota bacterium | reverse complement strand
GGCGGTCGCGGATAGCATCGTTGCTGGACAAGCGATAACCAGTCTGGCTTCAACTGGAGCGACTCCTCTGCGCGACGCGGTGACCCTCTCCGGCGGGTCAGGCATTTCTTTGATCCAGGCTGGCCAGGATATCCAAATTACGGCGGTCTCAACTGCCGGGGGGACGGTAACGCAAGTTGATACCGGCTCCGGTTTGACCGGCGGGCCGATCAACACGACCGGGACGGTCTCGATCGCGGCGGGAGGAATTAACGCGACCCACCTGGGGACTGGGGTGGTGACTGATGGAGCGATCGCCAATGACACGATCAGCGAACCAAAGATCCATGTTATGAACGATCCGGTCAACAGCTACCTGTTGACCTATACCGCGACCGGCCTGGCCTGGGGGGCGGCTGGTGGGACAGGAACAGTGACCCAGATTGATACTGGGAGCGGCCTGACCGGCGGGCCGATCAACACGACAGGGACAGTTTCGATCGCGGCTGGAGGGATTAACGCGACTCATCTGGGAACCGGCATTGTGACGGCTGGGGCAATTGCCAGCAATGCGGTGATTACCGCCGGTATTTCTGACGGAGCGGTTACGGCGGTAAAAATTGGGACTGGCCAGGTGGTAACCAGCCTGGCATCTACTGGAGCGACTGCTCTACATGACGCGGTGACTTTATCCAGCGGAGCAGGTATCAGTTTAAATCAGGTTGGGCAGAATATTCAGATCAC
Source organism: Candidatus Margulisiibacteriota bacterium (assembly GCA_018822365.1). Taxonomy (NCBI): domain Bacteria; kingdom Bacillati; phylum Candidatus Margulisiibacteriota; species Candidatus Margulisiibacteriota bacterium. Next base: position 36,099 of record JAHJKL010000085.1, on the reverse strand, counting down.
TGCTGTTTCGACCGCCGGCGGGACGGTGACGCAGGTCAATACGCAAGCGCCTCTGCTTGGCGGACCGATTACGACAACTGGAACGATCTCGATGCCGGCGGCGAGCGGAGGAGCTGACGGATACCTGACCAGCGGGGATTGGACAACATTCAACAACAAACTCGATTCAGCCGACCTCTCCGGTTATGTTCAGCTTGGCCCGACGACCCAACAGTCAACGACCGCCGCTTACGTGATACGAGTTAAGACGACGAACGCGAGTGGGATTGGTGTTTCTGCTGAAACGACTGCCAGTGCGGGATATGGAATATATGGACGAAATAATTCGACATCAGACGGCGGGACAGGAGGGTTTTTTAAAGGGGGAACGATTTCATTTGCCGGAGTAAAATCAATCGGAGCCAAAGGGGAGTCAGGGAGCGGGAATAATTATGGTGAGATTGGCCGAGAACCCCCCAGTGGTATTGAGGGGGATGACGCATTTTATGCTGGGGTGTATGGTTTTTCCTCGTCGACTGCGGGCCGCGGGGTTAGTGGGAAAGCGGACGGCTCATCAGGTATGGGCGTTTACGCGCTTGCCCAGGACGCGAGCGGGACAAATTATGGCCTTCGCGCGAAAACTAATAGTAGTAATGGATACGCTGTCTATGGTGAGGGGGGCCGGACTTATTTTCAGGGGAACACCGGGATTGGGACAGATAATCCTGGAGAGAAATTGAGTGTGGTCGGGACAATAGAGATAACCAGTGGTAGCGGCGGCGGCCTTAAATTTGCGGACGGGACAATTCAGACGACAGCGGCGACTGGCGGGAGCACCCCGGACTTATCGGGGTATGTTCAACTTGGCCCAACGACCCAGCAATCGACGACTGCCGCTTACGTGATCAATGTAAAAAGCACCCATGCCAGCGGGGTGGCGATATCAGCGGAAGTTAATGCCGCGACCGGCAGAGCTATCTCCGGGATTAACAGCTACTCAACCGGAGGGATGGGGGGGTATTTCCGAAGCGGCCAGGTATCGGACGGGACCCTGGCGATTGGGGTCAGAGGGGAAATCCCAGGGGGGACGACTTACGGGGAATTAGCCCATTTTATTAATATTGTTGACAGCGGTACGACCAAAACTGGGGTTTATGGATACACTTCAGATAGTGGGAGTGGGGTTTATGGCAACGGGGACAGATATGGAGTGAAAGGACTAGCGAGAAATTCAACTGGCATAGGTTTTGATGGGACCGCGAGTTCAACAACTGGCGCTAATTATGGTGGTTATTTTACTTCAGCGTCGAATGCCGGTTATGCCGTATTTGCCGAGGCGCAATCAGGTTCCGGGGTAAATTATGCCTTATTCGGTCAAACGAATAGCGCGGCCGGCTACGCGTTGTATGCTCAAGGGGGGATGAATTGTTTGTGGAATGATACCGGGATTGGGACTGATAATCCGCAGGCATTGTTGCATGTCGCGGGTGATTGTATTGTTGACGGAACACTTTCCAAAGGGGGAGGCTCTTTCGATATCGTCCACCCCGATCCAGCTAAAGCGAGCCAGGGGTATCGCCTGCGCCACTCCTTTGTTGAAAGCCCGACCCGAGGTGACAATCTTTACCGCTGGGTGGCGACGGTGGAAGGGGGGAGCGCCAGGATCATTCTTCCCGATTACTTTAAATTCTTGAACGAAAATGTCCAGGTTTGGGTCTCTCCAAAGAAACATTTTGGCCAAGCCTATGGGGAAGCTAATGGTGCTTTGACCGAGATCGAGATCACGGCTAACGCCGATGGGCAGTATAACGTCCTGGCGGTCGGGACCAGAAAAGATAAGCTGGTCAAAGATTGGTTTGATCCTAAAGGGGTTGAATATATTAAAACAGAAGAAGATCCCGTTCCGCCGCCGGAGATCGAGTGAAAAAAATTGCATTTATTCTATTGGCCTTGACCGGAGCAGCAGCAATGCTGGCGCCTCAAAGCGCCAACTACAAGCTCCCCCAGAGCATTATTGATTCCGGAGGGAAGAAGGTCAGCTCAGCTAATTATGTAGTCGAGCCGAAAATGGCGATCGACAGCCAGTCTCCTCTTTTTGGGGAAATAACGATCTTTTATCCTGGTTTTTTCTTCCCGGCGGCTTTTTCACTCCCTCCGGCGTTCGTTAGGATCGGCGAGTTTTCCCTGCAGATCGTTGCTTATAATCGCGAGAGCGGGATGCCGCTGAATGTTTCGGACAAGATCAACTACCTGCCGAAATTCAAACTGGTGATCTCCGACAGGATCGGGGTCGACCTTGCTTCGATCACGGTTTCTTTTAACAATAAAGTTGTTATCAACAGCAATAACCGGGCTTCTTTTCTGGATCCCGCTTCCCAGGAGACGTCCCAGGTTTCAACCCTGCTTTATGACCCGGCGGAACTGGCGGCCGGAAGTTACGCTCTATTGATCGAGGCCAGGGATGGCCAGGACCGCCGTCTTACCAAGAACTATGAGTTGACGGTCGATACCGGGCCGGCCAAAGTCGAAGGGCTTTCTGTTCCGTCCGGGACATTTTCCCCGACTTATCCGCCGGTCCCGGGGAAAGGGGTGCCGGTCGCTTTCAGCGTTTCCAAGGATACCGAGGTCAATCTTGTCGTGTTAAACCCGGCCGGCCGCGGACCGGATTGGAACTTAAAGATGCTGGCCAGGGCGGGTTACAACCAGGTTGAATTCAGCGGAATATCCGATATTTCCAACCAGCCATTGGCTAATGGTATTTATGTGATCAAGGTGATCGGCGAGGGGCGCGAGCTTGGCAAAACCTACCTGGTCGTCTTTGATAAGCGTAAGCGCTAATACCGCGTGATATAATTACTCTATTCCTTATTTACTGAACGGAGGGGTCCTAATGAAAGTGTTAGCCTCAGATAAACTTGAAGAAATTGGCTTGAAAATGTTCCGCGATGCCGGGATCGAAGCGGAGATGAAGACTGGGCTTGCCGAAGACGAACTGATTAAAATTATTCCGGAATACGACGCTTTGGTGGTCCGCTCCGAAACAAAAGTCACCCCCAAGATCATTGAAGCCGGCAAAAAACTCAAGATCATCGGCCGGGCCGGGGTCGGGGTTGACAATATCGACCTGCCGACCGCGACCAAGAACGGGGTTATTGTGGTCAATTCGCCGGAGGGAAACACTGTTGCCGCCGCGGAGCATACCTTTGCGATGTTGCTTTCTATGGCCCGGATGATCCCGCAGGCTCACGGCAAGCTTAAAACCTGCGTCTGGGACAAGAAATCTTTCAAAGGGGTGGAGGTCCTCAATAAGACTCTTGGCGTGGTCGGCCTGGGGAAAATTGGCCGCCGGGTAGCGTCTTATGCTCTCGGTATGGGGATGAAGGTCCTTGCCTCCGATCCTTTCGTGACCGAAGCGTACGCCAAAAACCTGGGGGTCGAACTAAAAAGTTTTGACGACGTCATTAAAGAAGCCGATTTCATTACTTTTCACATTCCCAAGACCAAAGAGACCGCCGGAATGGTCAATGCCGCCATGATTGCCAAAATGAAAAAAGGGGTTAGGCTGGTTAACGTCGCCCGTGGCGGGATCATCAACGAAAAAGATCTATATGACGCTCTCAAGAGCGGACGGGTCGCCGCCGCCGCCCTGGACGTCTTTGAGAAGGAGCCGTGCGAATCGAGCCCGTTATTTGAATTGGACAATGTTGTCGTGACCCCTCACCTTGGCGCTTCAACTGTTGAAGCGCAGGTCAACGTTTCGGTCGACGTAGTTGAACAGATCATTGAGGTCTTAAAGGGGGGGGCGGCCCGGTCGGCGGTCAATATTCCATCGATGAAGCCGGAGCTGATCGCCCCGGTCAAACCGTTCATGGGGCTGGCGGAAAAGCTGGGGAACCTGGCGGCCCAGTTGGCCGATGGACCGATCGCCAAAGTTTACGTCCAGTATTCCGGCGAAGTGGCCGAGAACGAGGTCTCGCCGCTTACGACGGTTGTTCTCAAAGGACTTCTTTCCCCGGTTATGGAAGTGGTGGTTAATTTTGTCAACGCCCCCTTGGTCGCCAAAGAACGGGGCATCGAGGTTATTGAAAGCAAAAGTAAAGAAGCCAAGGATTTTGCCAGCCTGATCAGGGTCAAAGTGACAACCCCCAAAGGGGAGCGTTCCGTCAGCGGCACGATCTTTGTTGGTGCCGGCGACCGGCTGGTGGAGATCGATGGGTTCCGGGTCGACGCGGTGCCGGAAGGGTATCTCTTGATCCTTTCCAATATTGATAAGCCGGGGATGATCGGCAAAGTCGGGACCTTCCTGGGTGGGGAATCGATCAACATTGCGGCAATGGATGTTGGTCGGGTCAAGGTTGGTGAAAAAGCGGTCATGGTCTTGAACGTTGATGGTCCGGTAAGCGACAAGATTTTGGCCGGTCTGACCAAAATAGACGGGATCTTCGGCGCGACGCAGGTTAAGATCTAGCTTTCTAACGAAATTGCTGAAATTTCAAGGGTAAGAATCAGGGATAAATGTAGGGCAACGGCTTGTCCGTTGCCGATGGCTGGTTACCAACTATCAGGTAATCCAAGAAATTCATAGTCCTGCCACTTGGATACCAATGTTTGTCTAACCGGATTATTCAATATATATTGTCCGATAGTTTCTAAGTCTTCTTTTTTTCTTACAATACGATCATAAAACCGCTTTTGCCATAATTTGCCGGAAACCCCAAAATCCCAGGCAATCCTAGAAGTTAAGCTTTTAAAGGCACCGATAAAAGTTGAAATCGATATTTCTTTTGCCCCTGGAGCTAATAATAAATGAAGATGATTTGGCATTAGACAATAAACGAAAATATTAATATTTGTTTTTTTCTTTTGTTCCAATAGTTCCTTAATAATTAAATTGTTTAAATGTTTATTGAGAAAATAGGGCTTTTTGTCTTTGGCGCAGATCGTTATGAAATAAGGCCTTGCGGTGGCATAATCAAAGTCCTTCACTCTAATTATTTTACGTTTCGGTTTGTTTTCCATAACTAGACTTTACGGCAAGGGATAAACCCTTGCCCTACATTAGCGCGAAGACTTCGGCGCGACGCAGGTTAAGATCTAACCAAGCCCCAGCGATTCCATCCGGGAATTAAGGGTGGAGCGGGGGATCCCCAGCTGGCGGGCCGCTTTGGAATGGTTGTTTTTGCTGGCGCGCAAAGCTTCCAGGATCAGCTCTTTTTCATATTCGGCAAGGGTTTTATTGATGCTGCTTGCTGCGGCTGGTTTGGTCATTCCTTTTCCCGTTGGCAGGTTAAGTTCTTCAATTATTTCGCCGGATGACAGCACGATCGCCCGTTCAATGACGTTTTGCAGTTCACGGACATTCCCCGGCCAGTCATAGTTATCCAGGTCATCCAGCGCGGGCTCGGCGATAGCAAGGATCTTTTTATTAAGCTCTTTGTTGAATTTTTTTATAAAGAATTCCGCTAAAAGGCGGAGGTCATCTTTTCTCTCCCGGAGCGGGGGGAGTTCGACCGGAATAACGTTGAGCCGGTAATAAAGGTCGGCGCGGAATTTCCCTTCATCAATACTTTTTTGGAAATCGATATTGGTCGCGGAAATGATCCTGACGTCGACCTTGACCCCTTTTTCTCCTCCCAGCCGTTCAATGATCTTGTGTTCCAGGACCCGGAGCAGCTTGGATTGCATGGCGGCCGACATGCAGCCTATCTCGTCCAGAAAGAGGGTCCCTTCGTCGGCCAGCTCAAACTTGCCAAGCTTGCGGTCATGCGCTCCGGTAAATGAGCCCCGTTCGTGGCCAAAAAGTTCCGACTCCAATAGGTTCTCCGGGATCGCGGCGCAATTGACCGCGACAAATGGCTTATTGGCGCGGCGGCTTTTCTGGTGGATCGCCCGGGCGACCAGCTCCTTGCCGGTCCCGGATTCGCCGTGGATCAGGATGGTGCTTTCGGTCGGGGCCACTTTTTCGATCGTGCCAAAAACCCGCTTCATTACCTGGCTTTGGCCGATCAGGTTGCAGTAAGAAGTGGATTCCTTGAGCATTTCTTTGAGATATAAATTTTCTTTGATCAGGGCGTGCTTTTCCAGCGCTTTTTCGACCGTGATCAGAAGTTCGCTGACTTCAAACGGTTTTGGGATGTAGTCGACCGCGCCCAGCTTCATTGCTTCAACGGCGTCAATAATATCTTTGGAAGCCGAAACGACAATAATATCGATTTCAGGAAAGCGGGGATGGATCTGTTTTAGTAAATCAAGTCCGTCCGTTTCGGGCATGCGCAGATCAAGCAGGATAAGGTCCGGTTCGCTGCTCTCGATCGATATTAACGCTTCATTCGCGTTTCCAGCCAGAGAGAGGTGGTACTTTTTTTTCAGGATCGATTCGTAGGTCGTAAGCATGTCTTTTTCATCATCGATAGCCAAAATTGAATATGTTTTCATTAGTAAGCTCCTTTGTTGTAATTAAAGCAATTGTATTGCCATCCACTCTTAGCTTGGGAGGATATATATAATGATAGAAGAGTGACGAGAATTCGTCAATCTGGCGAAGTTTAACCGCGCACATAATTCCGCGGCTAAGAAAGGGTCGGTTATGATAAAATAACGATCATGGAATTTAACACCGCTTCGGTTTTGTTGGTTTCTATTATTTCGTTCCTGCTCGGTTTGGCCGCGATCATTTTTGGCAGAGACAAAATAGTCAATCTTACCCTGGCCATGATGTCACTGGCGATCGGGGTCTGGTGCTTTGGCCAATTTATGGGAGGGGTTGTTTCCGGCCGGGGGGAGGTCCTTTTTTGGACCAGGGTTAATATTGGCGGCGCGATCCTGATCCCTCTTTTTTTTATTTGTTTTGTTGCCGCTTTTATTGGAGAATGGAAAAAAGGGCGATTGATGCTTGGGCTTGCCTCAATGGCCGCGCTGACCTTTCTGCTGTTTGATCTGACCAGTTATTTTGTTGTTGATGTTGCCCCGATCTTTGGCCTTCGCTATTATCCGGTCCCGGGGCCGGTTTATCCATTTTTTGGCGCGTATGTGATCTTATTATTTATCGTCGGTTTTATAAAACTGGTAAAATATCTCCGGTCAAACGTGGGAGAAAAAAATAACCAGGCCAAATATGTTCTTCTTGCCTCGCTGATCGGTTTTCTGGGGGGGATGACCGCCTTTTTTCCTATTGTCCGCCTCGACCTGCCGGTGATCAGCCATTACTTTATGCCGCTTTATCTGGCGCTGATCCTTTATGCGGTCGTCCGCCATAAATTATTTGATATTAATGTTATTTTGTTCGAAGGGTTGGTCTATTCCTCTCTGACCTTTCTTTTTACCGGATTTTTCTCCCTTTCCCTGATCCTGCTGAACTATTATTTTTCCAGGGTCGCGCGTATCAGTAATTGGGTCGCTTTGGCGGGCGCGGTTTTTATTTCCGTTATTATCTTTCAGCCCCTGCGCGACCTGATCCAGAAATTTATCGACCGCCTGTTTTTCCGGGGAGAATATTATTACTTAAAAAAGATCAAAGACCTGTCGGCGGAGAACGACAAGCTGGCCGCTCTGGGGACCATGGCGGCCGGTATGGCGCACGAGATCAAGAACCCCCTGGCGGCGATCAAAGGGTTGACCCAGGTCCTGCCGGAAAATATAAAGGACCGGCGGTTCATGGCCGACTATAGCGAGATCGTGCCGCGCCAGCTTGACCGGATCAATAAGATAGTCGATGATTTGCTCGCCTTTGGCCGGCCTGGTAAAATGAATTTTCGAAAAACAGATCTTAATGGATTGCTTGAAGAGACGCTCAAACTGCTTTCGCGGGAGTGCCAGGGACGGAAGATCAGGATCGAACTTGAGCCGTTGCCGGCTCTATTGGTTGAACTTGATCCGGAGCGTTTTAGCCAGGCGGTGTTGAATATTTGTTTGAACGCGGTCCAGTCAATGCGCCAGGGAGGGACACTGAAGATCCGCTCCGCTCTTGCCGGAGAGAAGGCGGTGGTTGAGATCGCCGACACGGGCGCCGGGATCCCGGCCGATAAACTGGCGCTTATTTTTGATCCGTTCTTTACTACCAAAGGGTGGGGGACCGGGCTGGGGTTGGCGGTCACTTATCGGATCGTTCATGAGCATGGCGGAGAGATCGGGGTTTCCAGCCGCCTGGGAGAAGGGACAACTTTTAAAATATGCCTGCCTATAAAACAAAAGCGATCAGCATAAGGAACAAGCCGTTTGCCGAAGCCGACAAGCTGGTGACCCTCTTTTCCAGGGAGCACGGCAAGATCCGGGTTTTGGCCAAAGGGGCGAGGCGGATCCCGTCCCGGTTTGGCGGGCGGGTCGAAACCTTCAGCTATGCCGACTACTTTCTGGCCAAGGGACGTTCGCTCGATATCGTCTCGCAATGCGAAGTTTTGGAGTCTTTCCAGGTCGTCCGGGACGATCCTGCCGGCTTGAAGGCGGGATTTTACTTTCTCCGCCTGATCGACGCGTCAACCGCCGAAGGGCAGCCCAATCCGGAATTATTTGACCTGCTCTTGGCCGGGCTCTGGCGGTTAAAAGAAAAGACCGACGCGCCCAGGGTTGTGGTAGAATTTGAAAAAGCGTTCTTGCGGATCGAGGGGATCTTCCGGGAAGGGTTTGATCCAAAATACTGCATTAGCGATCATGTGGGGAGAGATATCAGAGAATGGTAGAAAAAAAGACCGGGTTTGGCGTGATCTTTTCTAATTTGGGCTTTATGCTCTTATGGCTTGGGCAGCTGACCTCTCAGCTGGCCGACCGGATATTTGTTTATGTTCTGATGATCATCATTTACCAGCAAACCCGCTCTAACCTTGGGGTCTCCCTGCCGCTTCTGGCCTTTGGCATTCCGTCGGTCCTGGTTGGCCCCTGGGCCGGGGTCCTGGTCGACCGCCTTGACCGGAAGGGGATCCTGGTCGTGACCGCCCTGCTGCGCGGCCTGCTGACCTTGCTGATCATCCCTTTTCTGACGGCGCCGCTCCAGCTGATCTTCCTGATCAGCCTTTTACTTTATACCATGGCGCAATTCTTTGCCCCGGCCGAAACCTCTTCGATCCCGGAGCTTGTCGATAAACACAACCTGATCATCGCCAATGCCCTGTTCATGATGACCTGGATGGCAAGCTCGGTCGTCGGCTTTGGCTTGGGTGCGCCGATCGTCAACCTTTTTGCGGAAAAAAACACCCTTATTGTTTCCGCGGCCCTTTACTTTATTTCGGCGACCGCGGTTATGCTGATCCCCATCCGCTCCAGGCCAACCGCGGGGAAAAGCCATGTTTGCAAAGATCTTCTGGTCGGCTTTGAATTTATTCGCCGTCATGGAGTGGTCCGTTTTTCCCTGATCCAGCTTTTTGCCGCCGCTTCGGCCATTGCCACCCTGTCGCTGCTGGCGATCTCATATGCCGGGGATGTGTTAAAGATCGGCGAGAGGAATTTTGGCTATCTGATCATCGCGGTCGGGGTCGGCATGCTGATCGGGATGTTCACCCTGGAGCGGATCAGGTATTTCTTAAAGATGGGAACGATCGTGACCGCGAGCTTTCTTCTTTCCGGCGGACTGATCGTTTGGCTGGCCATGGTCAAAGATCTGCGCCTGGCCTTGGTCTTGATCACCCTGCTCGGGGTCGGCAATATTTATATTACCTCGACGATTCAGACCATCTTACAACATCGGATCCCGCGGCAGATCAGGGGGCGGGTCTTCGGCGTGCAAAATATGCTGGTCAATTCCGCTTTTACTCTCCCGGTCGTATTATTTGGCTGGATCGCCGATCTGGCCGGGATAACTAATTCGATGGCGATGCTTGGCTGGGCCCTTCTTTTGGTCGGGGTGATCGGCGTTCTCCTGCCGAAATTAAGGCGCGCCTGATGGGGATAACTGAACTGGAATTCTCTTTTGAATGCCTCCGCCGGAGGGTTTTAAACAAACTTAAGCGGACAAAAGAGCATTGGCGCGAGACCTGGGAAAAAAATCTTGGGGACAGAGAAGCGGAGGCGGAGCTGGTTGCCATTAAACTGGAGATCCAACTGCGGGAGAAAGAAGCGATCACCGAGCTTGGCCGGCTCAAGCTGAAGATCGAGCGCCAAAAAAAGTGCTGTTTAGATTAGATGTCAAAAACCTGCAATTATTATATAACCCTGCGCTGTAACGATGCCTGCGAGTTTTGCCGTGTTTGGACGGAACAGGAGCAGTTCGTTGAAACGACCGACCATGAGAAAATATTCAGGGAAATGCGGATCCGGGGAGGGAGAAAAGTTTTTATTACCGGAGGGGAGCCGCTGCTGCGGGCCGACCTGCCGGAAATATTGCGTCAGGGGCGAAAAAATAATTTTTGGGTCGGTTTAATGACCAACGGGATCCTTTACCAGGAAGTCGGCCGGGAGCTGAAAGGGTTGGCGCATGCCATATATTTTGCGCTTGATTATCCGATCATGGAAGAACACGATCGGAGCCGGGGAGTGGAATGCTTTAACCAGGTCGTGCCGGCGATCGAATATGCCAGAAGCCTTGGGGAAACCGCGATCATTCAATATACCATGACCAGGGACAGCGTCCGTTTCCTTCCGGAAATGGTTGATTTGGCAAAAAGGCTGGGGGTATATTTAAATCTTTCCCCGGTCTATGATTATTATGGGACACAGGGTTTTGAGAAAGTGACCATTGCCCATATTTTGTATTTTGCCAGGCGGAAGCATGTTTTGGTCAACCGGGCAGCGCTGGAATTTATCAAGCGGGGCGGGAATAATCTGATTTTCCCCCGCTGTTTGGCCGAAGAGACGACCTTGACCGTCATGCCCGATGGGCAGTTCGTTAAACCCTGTTTTTACAATCGGGGAGGACGGCAGGGTCGGGAAGCGGCCTGCTCGTCTTGCATGCGCTGGCCGTATATGTTACCATCCTTTAGCCAAAGGCCGGATCGCTACTATTGGTTGAATCTGTATTCGAGATTCGACGCTTGGCGAAAAGGAGCAAATATATGAAGATCGTGATGCTTTCCCCGTATTTTTTCCCTCACACCGGCGGTACCGAGAAATATGTCCGGGATCTTTCCACCGCGCTGATCAAAGAAGGTCACGAGGTAACGGTCATCACCAATAATTTGCCCAAAGCCAAGAACGCGCCGGCCCGGGAAACACTGCCGGAAGGGATCAAAGTTATCCGGCTTGACGCGGTCGATATGTTCAGTTATCTGCCGGTCAGCACCCAATTCAACCTGAAAATGCTGGAAGGCTTCGATATCGTTCACGTTCACGTGCCGGCTTTCAGCTTTCTCCGTTCGGTCGCCGGCAAGATCAAGCAGCCTTTGATCGTGACCTACCATTGCGACGTTACTGTTTCGGAAAAGTATTTCGGCGTTCCTGTTCCGCAATGGCTTGTCCCGTTATTTGAGGGGGCCAATAACCTTTACGCCAGGATGCTGTTGGCCAAGGCGGACACGATCTACAATACGACCGAAACCTACGCCTCAACCTCGCCGGTCATGAAAAATGTTCCGCACAAAGTTATTCCGATCGGGATATTTTCCGATAAGATCGACGAGATACAGAAAAAACTTAATCTGACGCCGGACAAGAAAAATCCCCGGCAGATCCTTTTTCTTGGCCGGTTGGCGGGGAACAAGGGGTGCGATTATCTGGTTAAGGCGATGCCAAAAGTGCTGGAAAAATTCCCTGACACCAAGCTGGTCATTTGCGGCGATGGGGAAGAGAAGGCCCATATTTTAGACCTGGTGACCCAATTTAATATTGGTCCGGCGATCACTTTCCTGGGAACGGCGACCTTTGACAAATTGGTCGAGCTCTATTACACTTCGATCGCTTACATTTTTCCGTCGATCAATCGGCTGGAAGCTTTTGGGATCGTCCAGCTGGAAGCGATGGCTAACTACACCGCGATTGTCGCCTCCGATATCCCTGGCCCGAACGCCGTAATGGATGTCGGCCAGTCCGGCTTGCTTGTGCCTAAACAGGACCCTGACGCGCTGGCCGCCGCGATCTGCCAGATCCTGGCCGATCCGGAAAAAGCCAAGGCGATGGGACGCCACGGCCGCCAGCAGGTCGAGACCAAATACAGCTGGAAGACCATCGTTCAACAAGTCATAGGGATCTACAACGAACTTTTGGCGAAAAAAAATAAATGAGGATCCTGGTTACCGGAGGGGCCGGATTTATCGGCTCAAACATAGTCGACTGTTATCTAGACGCTGGGCATGAAGTTGCTGTCCTGGATAATATTTCGACCGGCAAGAAGGAGAACCTCAACCCCAAAGCGGTTTTTTTTCAGAATGATCTGCGGGACCAGGCCCTCTCCGGGATAATTGCTGATTTCAAGCCGGAATTGATCAACCATCTGGCGGCCCAGATCGATGTCAGAAAATCGGTCACTGACCCGATCTTTAACGCTGAAATAAACGAACTTGGGACGCTCAACCTCCTTAACGCCGCCCGGGACGCTAAGGTCGGAAAAATTATCTTTTCATCGACCGGCGGAGCTCTTTACGGCGAGGTCAAAGAACCAAACGGGGCGGCGGAAGACCACCCCATGGAGCCGATCTCCCCTTACGCGATCACTAAGCGCTCGGTTGAGATGTATCTGCACGCTTATTCACAGCTTTATGGTTTAAAATATACGGTCCTCCGTTACGGCAATGTCTATGGCCCGCGCCAGGACCCGCTGGGAGAAGCCGGGGTGATCGCTATTTTCTGCGGGAAAATAAAAAAGAAAGAAGTCCCGACGATCTATGGCGACGGTGAGCAATTACGGGATTATATTTATGTTGGAGAGGTTGCCAGAGCCAATCTCATCGCTTTAACAAAAGGGGATAACCGGTTATTTAACATTGGGACCGGGGTAGGGACATCGGTCAACCAGCTTTATGGTATTCTAAAAGAGCAGTTCAAATTTGATCAAGCGGCCGTTTACGCCCCGCCGCGGGCGGGCGAGCTTTTTCGCAGTGTCCTTGACTGCCGCCTGGCCAAAAAAGAACTTAACTGGCAAGCCGCCTGCGATATTAAAGAAGGGTTGAAGCGAACGGTCGCCTGGTATTACGCTTAACTAAGCGGCAGGGTAAAAATAAATTTCGATCCATGTCCCGGTCCTTCCGATTCCGCCCAGATTCGTCCCCCGTGCGCTTCCACGACCTCTTTAGCAATCGCCAGTCCCATGCCGATCCCGCCGGTCGCCCTGGTATATGAGCTGTCTACCTGGAAGAAACGCTCGAATATTTTAAAAAGATTTTTTCCGTCCAGTCCAATCCCGGTATCAGAGACGGTAATCCTGACGCCCCCTTCTTCTCGGTTCATGGTGACTTTGACCGCTCCTCCGGCCGGAGTAAATTTCAAGGAATTGCCGAGGAGATTGTCCATGACCTGGGTTATTTTCTTCCGGTCGCCGATCACCGCGATGTCCCCGTCGTGATGATCAAAAGAAAGGCCGATCCCCTTGGCGGTGAAAGAAGGGGCGGCGTTATCGACGCTCTCTTTGATCATTTTTTCCAAAAAGAAAGGTTCCTTCTCGGTTTCCAGGGGCTTGCCGGCCTCAAGGCGGGAGATGTCGATGATCGATTCGATCAGATCCTGCAAGTGATTGGTGTTCTTAAGGACTGTTTCTAGGGCGTTTTTTTGGCGTGGTTCCAGCGGGCCGATATTCCCCTGGAGAAGGATGGAGACATATCCTTTGATCGGGGTGAGGGGGGTGCGGAGTTCGTGGCTGACGATAGAGAGAAATTCCCGCTTGGTCTGGTCGACTTTTTTGAGCCCGCTGATATCTTTGAGGATCAGGGAGGCGCCGATCATTTTTTCCTCGGCCCCCTTGATGGGAGAGCAGGACAATAGCAGATCGACCCGGCCCCTCTCTCTGGTGTTGATTCCGACCTCGAGCGCCTTGATTTCTTCTCCGGCGCTGATCCGGCCGACAAACTCCTGGGTTTCGCTTTGGCTAAGGAAGACCGGAGGGCGGCCGAAGATCTTTTCCGCTCCGGAATTCCAGGTGAGGACGGTGCCGTCCAGATCGAGGGTGAAGATCGCGTCGTCGCTGTTTTGGATGATTGAATTGAGATAATCCTTGGTTTCGACGATGTCGCGGTAGAGCTTGGCGTTCTCGATGGCAATCCCGGCTTCCGAGGCCATGGTTGAGATCAATTCAATATCTTCCTGGTTGTACGGTTCTTCGGACAATTTTTCTCCCAGCGTTAATACGCCAACCAGCCTGTTTTTAACGAAAGAGGGGACCGCAACCGCCGAGGAAAGATTTTCCAGTTCTTTAATGATCTCCGCCAGTTTTCCCCTTTCTTCTTTGCCTGGCTGGTCATAGAATTGTTCCCGTAATTCATCGAGCCGGACAGGCTCTTTAATCTCGTTCAGGTAAACAATAAGAGGGTTGTCTTTCTTCAAAGAGACCCCTTCAAACGTTTTAGGCAAGCCGTTGGTCTTTTCTACCACATAATGGCCCTGTTTTTCTTCCAGCAACAGGACCGAAACGGTTTTAATGCACATTACCCTGACCACCGTCTGGTCAATGAGCCGAAAGAGGACCTTAAGGTCGGTGACCGAAGAGATGGCGTGGGTCACTTCCCGGAGGATCTTGCGGTATTCAATGGATTGGCGGAAAAAGAGCTGGTCGGTTATCCCCTGAAAGTAATTGCGCATCGGAATAAAAGTGATAGCGATGACCAGCGCTGCCGGCAGGGCCATCCAGATCGAATACTGTCCGGAATAAATGCTCCGGAACAGCATTTCAAAAGAGATGATGAGCGCTAAATAGATGAAGGTTATCCCGGTGGTGATCAGGGAATAAGCGGTAGTTTTTTTGAGCACCAGTACAATGTTCATCAAACGGTACTTTAAGATGCCGTAAGTGGTGAGGCCGACAAAAGCGAGCGGGCCAAGCTCCCCTAAATAAAAGAAGCGGTTTATCTTTATGGTCGGCAGAATGATGCTGAAAATAACGGCAAAAGAAAAACCCGAAGCGATCCCCAGTATCAGATAATTCAGGCGCGAGCGGTCAGCCCGGCTTCTAACCGCCAGGTATTTTTTGACCAGCAGATATAAGCCGTATAAAAGGCTGGCAATGGCAAATAGGACAAAATATAAGAAGCTGGGCCGGAAGACCCGCAGGACCCCTCCTCCTTGGTCAAAGATGAACTGTTGAACATAACCAGAAGTTAAGGAGATGACGGCGGAAATAACCCCTAAAAGATAAAAAAGATAAATAAAATAAGTTTTTTTCTGATCGTCATCTTTTTTGGGAAAGGAAAAGACAAAGTCCAGGAAGGCGGGAAAAACCAGAGAAGCGAAAGCGATGCTTATTCTTGAGGCGAGAAAAGGAACGATGTGACGATGAACCTGGAATTCCATGATGCTGCCGGCAAAATTCCAGCCGGCGATCGCTAAGCAGAAAACAAGGAACTTGGGCTTGATGTCTTTATTGGTGGAAAAATAAAAGACAAATATTCCCAGGGAGAGGGTTATCAGTCCGGAAAAAAAGGTGGTCAAATAATGTCCCATTGTTTCTCCTTAAGTTTGAACAAGGATCCCTCCCCAGGAAAGTCCGGCGCCAAAGCCGGCCAGGATAATTTTCTTGCCGGGGATGAGCCGCTGCTGTTCCGCTGCTTGAGCAAAGGCAATGGCAATGGTCGCCGATCCGGTGTTGCCAAAATCCTGAATATTAATGAAAAAAGATTCCTCGGGCAAGCCGCTTCTTTTTCTGGCCGCTTCTATAATACGGCGGTTGGCCTGGTGGGGGATCACCAGGGAAAGTTCGGACTTGGCGATCTTGGCCAGTCCGACAAGCTTATCGATGACTTCCGGCAGGGCCGCGGTCGCGAATTTATAGATCTTTTTTCCTTGCATGTTGAAGGCAAAGTTGTCTATCTCTTCCGGGGTCAGGCGTGAATGACGCGATCCCCAGGCCCTGATCGAAGCGACGTCGGCCTGTTTGCCGTCAGTTTTAAAATAATGGGAGAGAATTCCTTTACCCTGGCCGCGACTTTTCCCGATGATCGCCGCCCCGGCCCCGTCACCCAGCAGAACAAAACTGTTGGGGTCGTTATAATTGGAACAGCGCGAGCCGAGCTCGGAGCTGATAAGCATGATCTTGTTGAACCCGCCTGAATTGATCAGGTTGGCGGCGACAAAAAAGGCCCAGGGGAAACCGAGGCAGGCGCAGTCAAGGTCGAACGCGCCGGCGTTGATCGCGCCAATCTGCCCCTGGACAATGGCGGATGTCGGGGGAGAGGCAAAGTCCGGTCCCATTGAGGTCAGGATGATCAGGTCGATCTCTTCGGGGCCCAGCCCGGCATTCTTGAGGGCGAGCTCGGCCGCCGGGCGGGCCAGGTCGGAGCAGGCCAGGTCGGGGGTGGCGATATGCCTTTTTTCAACCCCGGTCACCTGTTTGATCCATTCCGGGGAGACGCCGTACTTCAACTCGTAATCATGATTGGTGACGATATTGGGTGGAACATAATAACCTGTTCCAAGGACCTCAACCGGCAGGATCGTGGATGTCATGTTTCCCTTCCTATAAAGAATTGATCGGCAGGGAAAAGGTAAATTTGCTTCCCTTTCCGGGCCCGGCCGATTCAGCTTTAATTTTACCGCCGTGCAGTTCGACCAGTTCCTTGGCGATCGCCAGTCCCATTCCCATTCCGCCGGCTGTTCGGGTAATTGAGCTGTCCGCCTGAAAGAACTTTTCAAATAATTTCCCCAAGTTTTCCTGGCTGATGCCGATCCCGTTGTCGATCACTTCTACCTTCACCTGGGAATCATCAACAAAGGCGTTTACTGTGATCTTTCCACCTTCGGGGGTGAACTTCAGTGCGTTCCCCAGGATGTTAATAAAGAGCCGTTTGATCTTGGTCTCATCGCCGATGATCGTGGGGAGAAAACCGGAGATATCCGCTGCCAGCTCGATCTTCTTTTCGTCGGCCTGCAGTTTTATCGCTTCGATCGTTCTTTCCAGAGTAAGCTTGATTGACATCGGGGCCTTGATTAAAGGGATCGGTTTGCCGATCTCAAGCCGTGAAATATCGAGGATGCTTTCGATCATGGTCTGCAGGTGCTCCCCTTGTCGGGCGACAATATTGACCGTTTTCATCTGTTCGGACGAAAGGGGCCCGATCTTTCCTGCCAGAAGGAGCGAGACGTATCCTTTGATCAGGGTGAGGGGGGTCCGCAGTTCGTGGGAGATCATGGAGAGGAACTCGGTTTTGATCTGGTCGACTTCTCGCAGTTTTTTGATGTCTTCTTTCAGGTCTTTCATCATGTGCAGGATCGCTTTTCGGCTGTTTTCCAGGTCGGCTGTCCTGGCTCTGACCTTGAGTTCCAGCTCGGCTTTTATTTTTTCCAGCGAAGCGGTCCGTTCTTTAACCCTGGACTCCAGATCTTGTTGGGCGCTTTTCAGGTCGCTGGCGATGTTCATCAGCGCCCGCCTGGAGTTTTCCGATTCTGTCTGGGAGAGGGTTGCCTGCTGCAGTCCTTTCTCGATCTGCCGGTTCAGCAGGCTGCCGGCTAAAGCGGTTAAAAAATAAAGAGCGAAATAACTGGACAACCGGTCGACAAAAAAGCCTTGGGCGCGCCAGGGGAGCTGCAGGCCTGAGATCATCGCATGATGCGGCATAACATTGAAATATTGCGCCAGAAAAAGGGCGACCAAGAGCAGGTAGGCAAAGGCAGTGTAAGCGAGGCTTTGATAAAGAGGAAAGATCATGCTGACGACCAAAATAAAGACCGCCGGAAGATAGAGCCAGCCGCTTTCGATCCCCCCGCTGTAATTGATCGCGAGAATGATCAGAAAAATATCAAAGAACACAGGCGCGTACAATCTTTTTCTGGAGAAGTCGGTCTTCCGCTCCAAATAAAACAGGTAGAAGTTTATCGCGGAACTTAAAATAAGCAGCAAGGAAAGGAACAAGAACTCTGCGGCCGACACTCCCCCGATCAATAAGCCGAAGATTAACGCCGGAGAAGAGATCAGGACCAATCCCCATTTAATGGCGATATAAGCTTGAAGCTTTTCAATTTTAATTTTCATGTTTATGAGCTTGCAAGAATTTTACATTGGCCGCGATATTATTACAAGTCGCTATATGTTATAATGCGACCGATCATGAAAAAGAAGGTCCTCTATCTTTTTTCCGATACCGGCGGAGGCCACCGTTCCGCCGTCAACGCCATAATCAAAGCGGTTGAGCAGCTGAAGCCGGGCCGTTTTAACCAGGAAATGGTCGACGCGTTTGCCCAGTGCTCGGGCTTCCTCAATGTTTTTGCCAGGCTCTATGCCCCGGTCATTAAATATTCTCCGGAACTTTGGGGGATGCTGTATTACTGGCTTGACGACCAGAAAAAGCTGGCCCAGCTGGAAAAGATCTCGCGGCCTTTCATTCTAAAAGAACTGACCAAGCTGATCGTGGTCCGCCGGCCGGAGCTGATCGTTTCGGTCCATCCCATGGTCAATCATTTGACCGTTCAGGCGATCCGGGCGAGCGGGCTGAAGATCCCGTTCGTTGTGGTCATTACCGATCCGGTCACTTTGCATCGGGCCTGGATCAAGCCGGAGACCGATCTGGTGATAGTCGGGACAAAAGAGGCGCGCCGGAATGCCATTACCTACGGCATGCCGGAGAACAAAGTTAAAGTGATCGGCATGCCGATAGACCCAAAATTTCTCCTGGCCCAGAAGAATAAACGAACCAAAGAGGACAAGTTTACCATTTTATTAATGGGGGGGGGCGAAGGTGCCGGCAAAATGGGGGAGATCATCAAAGAATTTGACCGGGCCCGCTTTAACGGGCGGCTGATCGCGATCTGCGGGCGCAACAAAAGCCTGGAAGAAGAGCTGAAAAAAAAGTCTGCCAGGTTCAGCTTTGAGCTTGAGGTGATTGGCTTTACCGACCAGGTCCCTGAAGTCATGGGAAGATCGGACCTGATCATTACCAAAGCAGGGCCGGGAACGATCGCTGAAGCCCTGGCAAAAAACCTGCCGATCATCATTACTTCATGGCTGCCGGGGCAGGAAGAAGGGAATGTTGATTATGTCGTCAAGGAAAAGGTTGGCAAAGTCAGCAAGGACCCCAAAAAAGTGGTTGATCTGGTCAATCGGATCAGGACCAACGGCGAATATGAGGCAATGAAAAAAAACATTAAACGGGTCAGCAAACCTGATGCGGCGCTGGGGATCGCGAAAGAGATATTTAAATATTTGTGATGATAAAAAAACTGACAATTATTTTTCTGATGCTCTCCCCGTTCTTGTTGTTGCCCGTCCCTTCTGTTTTTGCTTTTTCTGACGACGGTGATGTTTATCGGCTAAAAGATGTCCCTTATGGGCACTATGCTTATGGCGCGGTTGCCCGGCTGCTTGAGCTTGGAGTGACCAAAGGATTTCCCGACGATACTTATCAGGGGCATAAACCGCTTTCGCGCTACGAGGGGGCGGCCTTTTTAACCAAATTCGAGACCGCCGAAGACAAGCTCCAGGCCGAACATGAAAAGCTTTTGGCCGAGCTCCGCGCCGAGGTGAATTTGCTGAAAATTCCCAAAAAAGAAAACCTCTTTTCTTTTAGAGGGATGATGGACGGTGAGGTCAGATCGGGGCAGGTTGGGGGAGCCTCCAATAGCCAGTTCAGCTACCGCCTGGCTTTGGACCTGGACCAGAAGTTTGATGAAAGTTCCGGACTGAAGATCGGCTTTGATTCGATGGATAGCGGGTTCAACAATGCCCAGCGCGATCTGGTGAGGGAGCTGCTGGCCGTTGAAGGGTGGATAAAATTCAACGGGTCGACCTTGACCGTTAGTTCCGGGCCGGGGGATGTTGTCCATTTAAGTGATCCCCTTTTTCCATCAGAAAATGGAACAGTTTATCGACGGTTGAAAAGAGGGGTTAAACTCGCGACCAGCTACCGCAATACCGCTTTTGGGGTGGAATATCTGGCAAGGAGCAGTGATCCGACCGGTCTGGTCTCAGAAGAAGAGCTCTCTTTTCCGCTTTTGCAAAACTTTCGCGGATTTAAGGTGGGGATTAATCCCAGGTTGTTCGTTAACGGCGAGCGGAAAGCCGCTCATTTTGACCTGACCGTTAGAGCCGCGCCGACCGCCAACCTGCGCTATGAACTGCTTATCGGAGCTGGCCGTCTGACCGATTTTGATCAAGGTTTGTATTTCAAAGGAGAATTGTCTCTCTGGAACAAACTGACCCTGATCGGACAAAAGATCGGCGGCCTGCATCGGGGAGAAGGCTATTATCCGATCTACGATACTTTCAGCCACCCCTTAAGCGACGGGGCGTATGAGCTTGGTTTCCGCTATTGGCATGAATTCAACAATTATTATCTATTATTAGCCGGAGACCAGGTCGGCCCCGGATCCAATCAGATAGCGGAATTGACCCTGGGGAATAAATTATCGGCATATTCCATGCTGGAATTGAAATATCGATTGGCCGGAGGGGTGATTGCGTCTTCGATCGCGCAATTAGGGTTGAAAACAGTCTTTTAAGCGTCTATACTGAAAAATTGGTAATAAGAGCTGGATAAGATAAAGAAATATTAAAATGATCCTGGATTTAACCGCGCAATTAATTGCGCGGTTAATAAGTTAAATAGCTATGTTTAAATTAATAATTAATTTGTTGCTTTTATTTGTTTTAACCGGCGCCGCGCTGGGGCAAACCGATGAGGTTAAGATCAAAGACCTGCCGGCAGACCATTGGGCCTATTCGGCAGTTTACGACCTGATCCGGCTTGGGGTGACCAAAGGCTTTCCAGACGGGACCTACCGCGGTGATCAACCGATCACCCGCTACGAAACCGCGCTTTTTTTGTCGAAAATAGCCGACTCTTTAGAGGGGAAGGATTTTGAAAAGAAATTGGGCGATCTCCGCGATCAGATCGTTGAACTTAAGCGGCGGCCAAAGTCAAATGACGAGATGGAAGTTGCCGGCCAATATGCCAGCAGATGGGAAGCGGGGAATGTCCTGGCGACCAAAGGAGCGAAACCGGGAACCCTGGGTAATTACCGGTTGATGGTGACCGCCTCCCGCGAGTTTAGCGAGGGGGCCGGGATAAAGATCAACCTTGATACGATGGATTATGGTTTCTATGACGACGGGACCGGGGCGGCCGGCCGCGGAAAGCTGGTCCCCGAGCTCATGGATGTTGAATCAAGGATCAAATTGGAGCCTGTCGAAGTCAAGGTGATCCTTGGTCCGGGGCCAAAACGGCACATCGCCGATCCGACCGGCTCCGTTCCGAGCGACATTGGGGTTACTTATCTCCGGCCGGACAGCGGGGTTTTGGCGATCACTCAATTATATGGCGCGGAAATAAAAGGTGGTTTTTACTCCCGTCCCCAGGGAGACTTTTCCGGCAAGGTTAATTCCAGCCTGTTGACCGGCTCCGTCGGTTTCAACCTTAATGTTGTTAAATTGGAGCTGACCGGCGATTATCTCTCGTCAGGATCTTTTTCTGTTGCTGACCGGACGGCCAGGGCCAAGGTCGCGGTTACCGCTCCGTTTGGTGAAAAAGTCACCGCCAGCGGGACGGTCGGGTTCGGCACCGAAAAAAAGAGAATGATGGTCGCGGGGAGCGTCTCTTTGAACGATCCCTGGGATACCGGAACGGTTTTTACCGTTCAGGCGGCCAAGATCGGCGCCGAATACATCAGTCCGGCTTTTGTCGAAGATCGGTTTGATTTTGCCGGCTATGATAATTTCAACCGCCCGCTGGAGAACGGGACGGTTAATTTCGGCGGCAAGCTGGTCCAGCTGGTGGCTGAAAATGCCAGGCTTTTTGGCCGGGGGGACATCAGGGTGGGGAGCGACTTGAAATATACGGGAGACCTGGCCCGTTTCACCGCGGAAGGCGGGATCATCTATTCTCTTTCCCCGAATATCGACCTTGATGCCGCTTACCGGGTCCATCAAGATATGCAGCTTGGCGACGCGTCAGACCTGGCGGCGGTCGGATTGATGTACCGTTTTTAATTGAGCATGATCATCGGCAGAAAGATCGTTCATTATCCGGTGATCGACTCGACCAGCGACGAGGCTCGGCGGCTTGTTATGCGTGGAGAGGGGGAAGGGACGGTAATTATTGCCGACCATCAGACCGGAGGCCGGGGTAAGCCGGGGAGCGGCTGGTTCTCTCCCGAAGGTAATATTTATTTTTCCGCTCTGCTCAAGCCTTATCTCAACCCTCCCAGTCTTGCTCCGATCACCCTTTTTTCGGCACTGGCCGCCCGGGCTGCTCTTTTACAGGCGGCTGATCTGCCGATAGTGATCAAATGGCCGAACGACCTGCTGGTCAATGGCCGGAAAATCGCCGGCATTTTAGTTGAAGGAGTCGCGGGTTGTTTGATCGTCGGCATTGGGATAAATGTAAATATTGGCGAGGAAGACTTTCCCCGGGAATTGCGGGGGGAGGCTTCATCTCTTTTTATGGAAACCGGGATAAAACATGACCTTAAAAAAATATCAGAGCTGTTGATCGCCGAATTGAATAAATATTATTTGGTTTTTTTGGGCAATAAAAATGACAAATAAGCGGCAAAACAAGCCTCGTTTTATCCTGATGCTTGGGGTCCTTGTTCTGCTGATCGGTTTTAGTTATTTTCCTTCGCTTGGCAATCAGTTCGTCGATTGGGACGACGATGTCATGATCTACAATAACCAGACGATCGCTTCTTTTTCCCTGGATAATGCCAGGCAATGGTTTGCCTCTTCGCATTACGGCATGTATCATCCGCTGGTCCAGGCATCATACGCGATCGAATATCAACTGTTTGGGTTGAACCCGTTTGTTTTTCATTTAGATAATCTGCTTTTACATATCGGGAACTCTCTGCTGGTCTTTATCTTTCTTCTGTTGCTGGCCGGCAGCTGGCCCCTGGCTTTTACCGCCGCTCTTCTCTGGGGGGTCCATCCGGTCCATGTCGAGTCTGTCGCCTGGGCGACAGAACGAAAAGATGTTTTGTTCGCGTTTTTTTATCTGGCGGCGCTGATCTGCTATCTCCGTTATTTGCAGGGGAGAGGCGGAGGGTTGTTCAAAGTGCTGCTCGCTTTTTTATTGGCCCTTTTAGCCAAGCCGATGGCCCTTTCTTTGCCGTTCGTCCTTTTATTGATCGATTTTTACCGGGGCAGAAAGCCGGTCGTCAAACTGCTCAAGGAAAAAACCCTGTTCTTTCTGCTGGCCTTAATATTTGGCCTGGTTTCATTGTGGGCCAAGCAGTCGACCGGCGGGTTGGTCGTTCCCGAACCGCCTTTTAGCTATGCCAATATATTTGTCGCTTCGTATAGGGTGATATTTTATTATTTGCCGCGGACCATTTTACCCTTTGGTTTTAACCAGCTTTATCCGCTGGGTTCTTACGTGGTTGAAAGCCTGGTCCCGCTTCCCCCGGTGTTTTTGGCCGCGCCGGCCCTTTTCCTGCTCTTTTTTGGCCTGTTTTTTTACTTTGGCCGAAAACAACGTGAAGTTGTTTTTGGTCTCCTCTTTTTTTTGCTGACGATCGCTCCGGTGATCTTACTCATGGTCCCGGGAATATTTGCCGACCGCTATGCGTACCTTCCTTCGCTGGGGATCTATTTTATTGTCGGCTGGGGTGGGGTTTTACTTTTTGAGCAGTACAAAGAGCGGCGAACCCCATTAATTATTGGCGGGGTGATCTTGGTCGTGTTTCTTGGCGGGTTAACCTGGCAGCGCTGCCAGGTCTGGCGCGACACGATCAGTTTGTATGACGAAGTTTGCCTCTGGTATCCAACCGTTCCCGCCGCCTTCCAACACCGGGCGCAAACTAATATTGACAGGCGGGAGTTCGGCAAGGCGCTCGACGACCTTAACCACGCGATCAAATTGAACCCAAAATTCACGGCTGCTTATAATAGCCGGGGAAATCTTTATTTTTATACCGGGAAGACCGACCTGGCCCTGGCCGATTTTATGGCGGCGGTCAGGATCGCTCCCCGGGATGCGACCTCACATAATAACCTTGGATATCTTTTAACTCAAATGGAGCAGTATCCTGGAGCTTTGCGGCATTTGAACGAAGCGCTGCGGCTCGACCCGCGGAGCGCCGAAGCATTCCACAACCGGGGGAATTATTGGCTCGCTATCCGGGATTACCGGCCGGCGATCAACGATTATACCGCGGCGCTCAAGCTCAAGCCAACGCTGGCTTTGACCTATTTCAACCGGAGCGTTGCCCGCTATAACCTGGGAGAGTACCGCCTGGCCTATGAGGATGCGCTCGCGGCCCAGCGCCTGGGTTTCCGCTTAAATCCAAATGATCTTCGTCTGCTACTGGAAAAGACCTGAAGTATTTGATAAAATTAATCATTATGGCTGTACGAGGCATCCGCGGCGCGACGACGGTGGAGAACAATTCCCGGGAAGAGATCTTAACGGCGACCAAAGAATTGCTTAGAGAATTAGTTGCCGCCAACTCCCTGAAGATCGAAGAGATCGCTTCGATCCTTTTTACTCTGACATCCGATCTGAACGCGGAATTCCCCGCGGTCGCGGCCCGGGAGATCGGCTGGCAGGATACTCCGCTGATCTGCGCCAAAGAGATCGAGGTCCCCGGAAGTCTTCCTAAATGTGTCCGGGTCCTGATGCAGGTGAACTCCTCTAAAGAGCAGAAAGAGATCAAGCATGTCTACCTAAAGAAAGCGGGTAACCTCAGGAGGTAAGTAATCAATGATCATTATAATGAATAAAGATGCGACTGAGGAACAGGTCAACGCGGTCGCGGAAAAACTCAAGAACAAAGGCTTTGGGATCCATCTATCCAAGGGGATCGAGCGGACGGTTATTGGGGCGATCGGTGATAAAGCGACCATTCAACTGGAGACTCTCCAGCTGTTGCCGGGAGTGTCCGAGATCGTCCCGATCCGCAAACCGTACAAGCTGGTCAGCCGGGAGTTTCAGGCGGAGGATACGATCGTAAAGATCGGTGACAAATTAAAGATCGGTGCCGGGGAAAAGATCGCGATCATGGCCGGGCCATGTTCGGTTGAAGGGAAAGAAGCGATCATGGAAGTGGCCGAAGCGGTCAAGCAGGGGGGAGGGACCATTTTGCGCGGAGGCGCTTTTAAGCCGCGAACCTCTCCATACAGTTTCCAGGGAATGGGGGAAGAGGGATTGAAGCTGCTGGCGGAAGCCAGGAAGAAGACCGGGCTGCCAGTTGTGACCGAAGCCCTTGATACCAGAGATGTTGAGCTGGTGGCCCGTTATGCCGATATTGTCCAGATCGGGGCGCGTAATATGCAAAACTTTAGTTTGCTCAAAGAAGTCGGAAAAGCGGGAAAACCGGTCTTGCTGAAACGGGGGGCCGGCTCAACCATTGAAGAACTGCTGATGTCGGCTGAATACGTCATGTCCGAAGGGAACCGTCAGGTAATGCTGTGTGAAAGAGGGATCCGGACCCTGGAAACTTACACCAGAAACACCCTTGACCTGGCAGCTGTTCCAGTTATTAAAAAGCTAAGCCATTTGCCGGTGGTCGTTGACCCGAGCCACGGGACCGGTAAGCGTGATCTGGTCGGGCCGATGGCTAAAGCGGCGATCGCCGCCGGCGCCGATGGGTTGATCATTGAGGTCCACCCCCATCCGAACGAAGCCTTGTCTGACGG
Organism: Candidatus Margulisiibacteriota bacterium; assembly: GCA_018822365.1. Taxonomy (NCBI): domain Bacteria; kingdom Bacillati; phylum Candidatus Margulisiibacteriota; species Candidatus Margulisiibacteriota bacterium. The sequence continues at coordinate 10,496 of JAHJKL010000085.1, read as the reverse complement.
GCCGCAGTCCCTCACCCCTGAAATGTTCAACGCTCTGATGCCGGAATTGAGGGCGGTAGCGCAAGCGGTTAACCGGATTTTATAGCTGGGAGTCGAGTTTTTTGATCAGCTGATCAAGCCCGGTCTTCTTACTGGCCGAGATCATGACGGACGGCGCGAATTTTTGCAATAGATCATTGCTGATCGGTTTTGCCAACTTATCTTCTTTGTTGAAAACTGTCAAGATCGGTTTTGTGTTGCTATTTAACTCTTTCAGTACCTGGTAGACAGCGCTGATCTGTTTCTCTAAATATGGACTGGATGAATCAACAACATGAATAAGGACATCCGCTTCGCTTACTTCTTCCAGGGTTGCCTGAAAAGCGGTGACGAGTGAGTGGGGGAGTTTTTGGATAAAACCGACCGTGTCGGTCAGCAGCACGATCCGGCCGGACGGAAGGTACAGCCTGCGGGTAGTAGGGTCGAGAGTGGCAAAAAGCTTGTCTTCGGTCAAAACGTCAGACCTGGTCAGCGTATTGAGCAAGGTCGATTTTCCGGAATTGGTGTAGCCGACCAAGGCAATGGTCGGCAGCAGGCTGCCGCGTCTTTTTTCTCTGTTGCGCTGCCGCCCTTCCCGTAATTTTACGATCAATTTTTTCAATTCAGAGACCTTGGAGCGGATCTCGCGCCGGTCGTATTCCAGCTTGGTTTCGCCCGGCCCCCTGGTCCCGATCCCTCCTCCGAGCCGAGACATTGCTTCTCCCTGGCCGGTCAAATGGCTCAACCGAAAGATCGCTTGAGCCAGCTCGACCTGGAGCTTTCCTTCCCGGCTTTTCGCGTGTTGGGCAAAAATATCAAGGATCAACTCGGTCCGGTCAATGACCTTGACCCCGAGAGCCTCGGCCAGATGATTTTGCTGGGCGGGGGAGAGTTCGTGGTCGAAGATCACTACATTGGCGCCGGAGCCAGAAACAGCCGCCGTCAGCTCCTCCAGTTTGCCGGTCCCGATAAAGAATTTGGGGTCGACCTTCGCTCTTTTTTGAATTAGAGAGCCGACGAGCTGTACTCCGGCGGTCCTGGCTAATTCTCCAAGTTCGTTCATGCTGATCTCAAGCGGGACCGGCTCGTTCGGGAATTCTACCCCAACCAGGAAAGCGTTTTCCTGTCCCGGTAAAATAAATTCATTTGGGTTGTTAAATGGTTTTTTCAAGGTTCCTCATATTTTACTATTCCCTATTTTAGCATATATGTTATAATCAGCGCAGTCATGGCGGATGATAATTTAAGTTTAAAGATGAAAGCCCTGGTTGTCGACGATGAGCCGGATGTCCGCTCATTGATCGAGGTCTTGCTTGCTTCTTCCGGTTATTCGGTCATTACCGCGTCAGACGGCCAGCAGGCCCTTGAAAAGGCCAGGGTCGAGCATCCAGATATTATTCTGCTTGACGTCATGCTTCCAAAGCTTGACGGTTATAAGGTCGCCAGGATGCTGAAGTTTGACGAAAACTTCAAGCATATCCCGATAATCATGTTGACCGCCAAGGTTACCGACCGGGACAAAGAAATGGGGATAGAAACCGGGGCGGATATTTATTTAACCAAGCCGTTTGAAGCGGAAAATTTATTGGCGGCGATGGAAAGGGCCCTGCAGAAGTACCAGAAAAATCATGACCACTAGGGGTTAGGAACCATAAAATGGTCGACAAAAGCAAATCACTGCGAGAGAGCCTGGTAAAAAGCGGTCTGCTGACCGAAGCGCAGATCCAGGAAGCTGTAGAAGACGCCCGCCGCAACGGCGAAACCTTGATCATGACCATCCTCAAGAGCAGCCTGGTCGCCGAGGAATTGATCGCTTCTTTTTTAGAAAAAGAAATGGAGTTCCCCAAGGTAGATCTTGCCTCCTACCTGGTTGACCAGAAAGCGGTCGATCTTTTGCCGATCACTCTTGCCAAGAAATATCATGTTATCCCTCTTTTTAAGGTCGGGGATGTTTTGACCGTAGCGATGATCGATCCGTTCGATGTTGTCGCTTTGGACGAGGTCCGGTCAAAAACAAAATGCGATGTTGAACCGATGGTCTCGACCCCCAGGGAGATCGATGCCGCCATTGCCCAGTATTATGGCGTCGCCGGCTCCGTTGATGATCTGATCAAGGGGATCTATCCCGGAGCAGAACAATCGTCTATTCTGCCAAAAGCGATCAAAGACGAGGAAGGGCCGATCTCAAAGCTTGTCAACCTGCTTATTTTTCGGGGGATCGCGGAAAAGGCCTCGGATATTCATATTGATCCAACCGAGAGGAATGTCAGGGTCCGCTACCGTATCGACGGTCTTTTACATGACGTATCATCGGCCCCGGCTTACCTGCAGTCGCTGATCATTACCAGGATCAAGGTCATGGGGAAGATGGACATCGCCGAATCCCGCGTCCCCCAGGATGGCCGCTTTGAACTGAAAATGGAGACCAAAGCGGTCGATGTCCGTGTTTCATCTTATCCGACTATTTACGGCGAGGCGATCGTTATGAGATTGCTGGACAAAAGCAAGGTTTTATACGCTTTGGAGGACCTGGGTTTTTCTGCCCGCATGCTTGAGCAGTATAAAGTACTGGTCGATCGACCTTACGGGATCGTTCTGGTGACCGGGCCGACCGGTTCCGGTAAAACGACCACTCTATACTCCACATTGAACAACATTATTACCGCGGAAAAGAACATCATGACGATCGAAGACCCGGTTGAATACGAACTGCCGGGGACCAGGCAGTCACAGGTTAATGTCAAAGCGGGAATGGATTTTTCCCGCGCCCTTCCTTCGATCCTGAGGCAGGACCCGGATGTTATTTTAGTCGGCGAGATCCGGGATCTTGATACGGCAAAGATCGCGATCCAGGCGGCGTTGACCGGCCATCTTGTTTTTTCGACCCTTCATACCAACGACGCGGCCGGCGCCCTTAATCGCTTGACCGATATGGGGATCGAGCCGTTCCTGGTCTCTTCGGCAGTTGCCGGGGTCATTGCCCAGCGGCTGGTCAGGTTGATCTGTGTTCATTGCAAGACCCCTTTTGTTCCGGCGCCGGAAGTTATCCAAAAGCTTGGCCTGAAAGCTGACTCCGATCTTTCTTTTTACCATGGCAAGGGATGTAAGTCGTGCCACACTACCGGTTATGAAGGGCGTTTCGGCATTTACGAGATCTTGACCATGAACGACAAGATCAAAGACCTTGTTATTGCCAAAGCAGCTACCCACGAGATGAAAAAAGCGGCGATCGAAGGGGGGATGAGAACCTTGCGCGATGACGGAATGGAAAAAGCGATCGCCGGTAAAACCACGGTTGACGAGGTCTTGAGGGTAACCCAGCTTGATTGATTATAGATATAGCGCGCGCGACCATTTAGGGGTCCAGGTTGCGGGGCAGATCTCGGCCGAGAACGAGAAACAAGCGGCCCGGCTGCTTGAAGGCCAGGGGCTGACGCCGATCAGTATTATTGACCCCCATGCCGTTGATCTTGGCGCTCAAATAGAAACGTTGTTCTCCTCTTTTCAGAAGATCAGGACCGATGACATGATCGCCCTGACCAGGCAGCTTGCCTCGGTTATTGATGCCGGCATTCCTTTGCTCGAAGGGTTGGAGGCGGTGTCAGAACAGATCGTCCGGCCCAAGCTCAAGCTGGCGCTGCAGCGGGTCCGCAAGCAAATTGAGGGGGGAGACACATTTTCCGAAGCACTGGCCAGGGATAAAGGCGTTTTTTCCCCGTTAATGATCAACATGGTCAGAGCTGGAGAGAGGGCCGGTATTTTGCCAGATGTGCTTGACCGGATCTCCAATCTCTTGGAAAAAGACGCTGAAACGCTGGACAAGATCAAGGCGGCAACCCGCTATCCGTTGATCGTGCTCATAACGTTATCGGTCGCCTTTGTCGTGATCAACGTGGGGATCATTCCTAAGTTTGCCGATTTTTTCGCTTCTTTTAAGCTTGAGCTTCCCTGGGCAACCAAGTTATTGGTGTTATCAAACAAGTTTATTATGGCGTACTGGCCTTTTGTAATGATCGGCGTGATCCTCGCGTCGTTTGGCTTTAACCGGATTTTAGCGACCGAAAAAGGGCGGTATCAATGGGATAAGCTCATGCTGACCGTTCCGGTTTTTGGTCCGCTGTTCATTAAAATATATCTTTCACGCTTTGCCCGGACATTTTCGGCGATGCTGGCGGCGGGAGTCCCGATCCTTGAGGGTTTGGCGATCGTGGCTGCGACGGTCGGCAATGTTGTTATTACAAAAGTGATCATGGAAGTTCGGGATCAGGTAAATCAGGGGAAGAGCCTGACCGAACCGATGAAGAACAGCCATCTTTTTCCGCCGATCGTCACCTCAATGATCGCGATCGGGGAAAAATCAGGGACCCTGGAAAAGATGCTGAACAAAATGGCCGATTATTTTGACCGCGAAGTTAATTATACGATCACGAATCTGACCCCCTTGCTGGAGCCGATCCTGATCTTCGGGCTGGCCGGTTTATTGCTGATCTTCGCGCTGGGGATATTTTTGCCGATGTGGGATATCGTCAGGATCACGAAGTCATTCTAGGACAAAATAGTATATTGACAAAACCTTTTGGGAGAATATAATTACCGCACCAGCGATCAGGAATGAGTTTCAGGAATATTGCGTTTTAGGAGGGAAATGAAAGGTCTGGCTACTTGGAGTAAGTATTATCGGTTTAGTGTTTGGTATTTTGTTGTTGTGGAATGGTTGGTTTTTAAAATTGATCGAACAGCTTGATCGACCGGTAGTAAATTTGGATGAAAAAGCTATTCAATATAGGATCATATGCGGTTTATTGTTGCTGATCTTAGCGATAGTTTTGCTTGCTGAAGCGGTTATTTACCCTGATTTAATTTTCTTTTATGTCCCCGGGGTTTTTCTACTCTTTATTTGTTTCCTTATGATCTTCCTGCCAGGGACCCTGACTCGTCTTTGCCAAATTCTTGATACGGTGGTCATGCCGGTCGATGGCATTGTTCTGGGGATGCGGAAACTGGTAGGGGCCTTGCTTATTATTGCGGCCGGATATATATTTTATTTGGTCTATTCCTCCGGTGCAAGATAGGATTAGGGCGCTGAGCCTTAAAAAAATATAGAAACAAGGGGGTGAATATTATAATGAGAAAAGGTTTTACACTTATCGAATTAATCATGGTGATTGTTATCCTTGGTATTTTAGCGGCGACAGCACTGCCAAGGTTTGTCAATTTGTCCGATCAAGCTAAGCTTGCGGCTTCTCGCGGTTCACTTGGCGCGATCCGCGCGGCGGTGGCCATTAAGTATGCCGAGAACGCGGCTAATGATGTTTCCCCTCTTCTCCCGTCCACCATTGAAGCCGGCATGTTTGCCGATGGTCAGGTTCCAACCGAGCCGATATCTGGCAGCCGGGCGGTTGAAGTTGGGACAGGCGAGCCGACCACAGCGGGAACTGGATGGAAATACGACTCATCAAATGGTCGCGCTTACATTAATAGCACAGACTATTCGCAATATTAATATTTGAATTAGGTAGTATTATAGAGCCCCCTGATCAATCAGGGGGCTCTTTGCTTTTTAACGGGGAATTAAGTTATACTCCAAAATCATGAAACAATGGATCTTTAATACGATCGATGAAACGAAAAGAGATGCTTTGGCCGCGCGGCTTGGCATAAGTAAGCTGCTTGGTTCTTTGCTTTTGGTCCGAGGGGAAACTGATCCAACGGGCGCGGCTGCTTTTTTAGCTCCAAAAATATCTTTTTTGCGGGACCCGTTCGAGATCCCCAACTTAAAAGAGGGGGCCCAGCGGCTTATTTTGGCCAAACAAAGAGGAGAAAAAGTCGCGGTTTTTGGCGACTATGATGTTGACGGAGTGACCGGGACCGCGATCGTTTCTCAAGCCCTGAAAACACTTGGCATTCCGTCCGCTTATTATATTCCTCACCGGTATGGTGAAGGGTATGGTTTATCGGTCGAGGCGCTAAGGAAGCTGGCGGCCGATGGGACCAGGCTGGTCATTACCGTCGATTGCGGCATTTCCAACATCCATGAGGTTGCGGCCGCTAAGGAGCTGGGGATGGCTGTGGTAGTGACCGACCATCATAACCTTCCCGCGGAGCTTCCAGGGGCGGACGCGGTCGTCAATCCCAAAATGCTTTCCCAGGGGCACCCGTCAAGAGAATTGGCCGGCGCCGGTGTCGCCTTTAAATTTGCCTGGGGATTGCTTAGAACGGCCGGGCTGAAGGATAGTGTGTTTTTGACCTCTCTGCTTGATCTGGCCGCTTTGGGCACATTGGCTGATGTTGTCCCTTTGACCGGTGAGAACAGAATTCTGTCCGCTACCGGGCTGAACATTTTAAATAAGCGCCAGCGTTTAGGGATAAAAGAGTTGGCCGAAGCGGCCGGTTTAAAAGGAGTGATCGGTGCCGATCAGGTTTACTTTGGCCTGGCTCCGCGGCTCAACGCGGCCGGGCGACTGGAGCATGCCGGAAGATCGGTCGACCTGCTGTTGACCGACGACCCCGGGGATGCCGGCAGGTTGGCGAAGGAAATTGACCAGATCAATTCCAGGCGGAAGGAGACCGGTTCGCGGATCAAGGAAGAAGTTTTCTCCCGCTTATCGGCTGGACAAAAGGGGAAAGCGATCGTTATGTCCGGCGCGGACTGGAGCCCAGGGGTTATTGGGATTGTCGCGTCGCAGGTAGCCGAAACCTGTAACCGGCCGGCAGTTTTGATCGGGGTAAGCGACGGATTTGGCCGGGGATCGGCCAGGTCGATCGGCAAGCTGAACATTTTTAATTATTTAGCGGAATGCCGCGACCTGTTCATTGATTTTGGGGGGCATCCCGGCGCGGCCGGCTTCAAAATAGCGGAGGAAAATATCCCGCTTTTTGAGCGGCGGTTTATTGAAGAAACTGACCGGGGAATAACGGATGAGGAGCTGGTCCCGGCTTTGTCGATCGATGCGGAAGTTTCGATCAACGAGCTTTCTCTGGCCATGGTTAAAGAGGTTGCCAGGCTTGCCCCTTTTGGCGCGGGGAATCCAGTCCCGGTCTTGATGATGAGAGACCTGGCGGTTTCAAGTTTTCGGACGCTGGGAGGAGAGGGCCAGCATCTTAAGATTAAATTTAATCGCGGTGGGGCCGAGATCGAGGCGATCGGCTTTGGCCTGGGGAAGCTGGCCGAACTGCTTGACTATTCCAGGCGCTACGACCTTGCTTTTAACCTGGAGAGCAACGAGTGGAACGGTTTTGAAACGGCCCAGCTTCGCATTGTCGACCTGAAAGAGTCGGCGGGCGTGATATAATTACCGCAAGGAGAGTGCAAGATGAAAAACATATTCACGGTTTTGGTAGCGGTCCTGTTATTCCAGGGGGTAACTTTAGCCAATACGATCCTGGTCGAGGAGAATAATTTTCCGGTCCGGAACCATTTTGGTTATTACGGCATTTATCAGGCCTCGTTTTATACCCGCGGTTACGACGCCAGCGGCGCGGTTGTCGATAACTCCGGCGGGTATGACTCCCAGCTGAACCAGGAATTTTATTTCGGTCTTTTTGACGACCAGGTTTTGCGGGTCGTTGCTCCTTATTATCTGACCCCGGGGGCCGGCACAAACAACCAGATCGCGACCAACAGCGGTCTTTTTAATTTTGGCGTAAAATATCAATATCTTGTCTTCAAGGAAAAAGACGAGCGTCCCTCGTTTTCCTTTATTGCTTCAGCCAAATCCCCATCGCAAAATTACCAGACCGGCCAGGGGGTGGGGTATTCCCAGGTTGGGGTGATGGGGGTGCTGGAAAAGCAGGAAGGGGCCCTGACCACCCACTTTAACCTTGGCTTTGTTTACACCTCCCCTTATAATGATTCTTCCAGCGGAACATTGCTGACAGTTGATCCGGGAGACCAGCTTCAGGTCAACCTGGCGGCGGAATATCCAATCAATCGGAAGTTCAATCTTTCTTATGAGCTGCTGGCCGAATATGCCGGCGCCGATGTTGTTAATGGGACGCAGGCGGGGGGGTCGGAGAAAACGATAATTTCCAATCTGATCGGAGTGACCTGTTTGATCGACGGAAATTCTTATTGTTTCGGCGGCTTGCAGGTCCCGGTCTATGTCAAGCAGAACAATGGTTTGTCTGCGGTCATTCCGTTGATGGGCATTTATTTGGAATTTTAAGGAGCAAGTTTTATGAAGGTTTTGGTTATTGGTTCCGGGGGCCGGGAGCACGCGCTGGTCTGGAAGATCGCGCAAAGCCCGTTGATTGAGAAGATCTACTGTGCTCCTGGTAATCCCGGGACTGCTCAATTCGCTGAAAATATTCATCTGGCGGTTGAAGATATCGCTGGCTTAAAGAAGTTTGCCCTGGAGAAAAAGATCGGGCTGACCGTGGTCGGTCCGGAAGTGCCGCTGGTCGCCGGGATTGCCGACGAGTTTGCCGCGGCCGGCTTGAAAGTGTTTGGACCGGGCAGGTTGGGAGCGCAAATCGAAGGGAGCAAGGTTTTCTCCAAGAATTTCATGACGAAATACGACATCCCGACCGCCCAATCCGGGACTTTCCGCCGTTTGGAAGAAGCGATCGCCTACGTCAAAGAAATGGGGGCGCCGATAGTTGTCAAAGCCGATGGTTTAGCTGCCGGCAAAGGAGTTGTTGTTTGCCGGACGGAAACAGAAGCGATCGACGCAGTAAAACTAATCATGGAGAAGAAAGAGTTTGGCGCGGCCGGCGACCAGGTGGTCATTGAGGAGTTTCTTGACGGAGAAGAAGCCTCAATTCTGGCGTTGACCGATGGAAAGTCGATCATTCCATTAGCTTCAGCTCAAGACCACAAGCGGGTTTTTGACGGAGATCAGGGACCGAACACCGGCGGGATGGGAGCTTATTCGCCGGCGCCGATCGTCACCGATCATTTGATGTCGGAGATCGACGTGACGGTCCTCAAACCGTTTGTTGACGGGATGCGGCAGGAAGGGATCGATTATAAAGGAGTTATTTACGCCGGGATCATGGTCACGAAAAATGGGCCCAAGGTACTGGAGTTTAACGCCCGTTTTGGCGATCCGGAGACCCAGCCGATCTTAATGCGGATGAAGTCAGATTTGGTCTCAATTTTGGAAGCAGTTGTTGACGGCAAGTTGGATGATCGACTTATTGAGTGGGACGATAAAGCGGCGGTCTGTGTGGTCCTGGCGGCGGGGGGGTATCCCGGCAAATACGAAAAGGGAGTCGAGATAAAAGGGCTTGATCGGATCGGCCAACTGGACAATGTGGTGGTCTTTCACGCGGGGACGGGGTACGGGACACGGGGTACGGGATACGGCGATACGGGACACGGGAGTGGATCAATTATTACAAATGGTGGGAGAGTGCTGGGCGTGACCGCTTTAGGCGACGGGATCAAGTTAGCGATCAAGAAGGCGTATCAAGCGGTTGATCTGATCAACTTTAAAGGGATGCATTACCGGAAAGATATTGGGAAAAAAGCGCTGAAGTATGAACGGTAGACGCCCTCACCCCCAACCCCTCCCTGCCTGCCGGCAGGCACGGTCCCAGAGGGAGAGGGGCAAAAAAATTATTGTCGCGACGACTAACCAGCATAAACTGCGCGAGATTGGGGAAATTCTGGGGATACGGGTTACGGGAAAAGAGATACGGGTGAAGGAAAACGGGAAGACCTTTGAAGCGAACGCGATCAAGAAAGTTAAAGCGATCAAGCTTAAACCAGGGGAGATTGCGATTGCCGATGATTCCGGGCTGATGGTCAATTGCTTGAACGGTAAACCTGGGGTCAAATCGGCCCGTTTTGCCACGCCGCCGACCCCGGAAAACCTTTGCCGCAAGCTCCTTAAGGTAATGCGTGACAGCAGGGCGAGGGGGGCAAAGTTTGTTTGTGCGATTGCGGTTGCCTTTCCTGACGGCCGGATCAGAGTGATCAAAGGGATCGTTCACGGCCGGATCGTTGCGGAAATGAGAGGCGTGGAAGGTTTTGGCTACGACCCGGTTTTTCGCCCCTGCGGATATAATAAAACCTTCGCGGAAATGTCACCAGCCATGAAAAACCGCTTGTCTCATCGCGGTTTAGCTTTGAAGAAATTAAAAGCATTATTTTCTTCTATGTAACCGCGATGTTTAATTGCGGTTATTAGCACGTAAAATTTATTGCCAAAGCAAATTACTTTTGTTACAATGAAAAAAATCCAGGAGGAAATGATGAAAAAACAAGTAAAATTTAAAGGTAATATCCTGATCATCGGTTGCGGTTCAGTCTCCCAGTGCGCGATCCCGATTGTCCTGCAATTGATCGATGTTCCACCTAAAAATATCACTATTATGGATTTTGTCGACAACAAAAAGCGAGTAAAGGACTCGCTTAAAAAAGGGGTTAAATACGTTATCGACCGGGTAACCAAGGAAAACTACAAGAAACTCCTGGCCAAATATGTTGGTCCAGGTGATCTGATCATCGACTTGGCCTGGAACATTGATTGCCG
>JAHJKL010000084.1 GCA_018822365.1 Candidatus Margulisiibacteriota bacterium | reverse complement strand
TAAAATCACGACCACCCTGGCCGGTGGCGAAACTTATGATCTCCCGCTAACCGCGCAAAACAATTTCTTGCCCGAACTGGACAATGTTCCGGCAACATTCCTGAAAAAAGCCAAAGTTCTATATATCAACTATCCCAATAATCCAACCGGCGCGGTAGCCGACCTGACCTTTTTTGCCAAAGCGGTCACTTTTGCCAAAGCCAACAACCTCCTGCTGGTTTCCGACCTGGCTTATTCGGAAATGGGCTACGGCGGTTATAAACCGCACAGCATCCTGGAAGTCCCGGGGGCCAAAGAGGTCGCCATAGAATTTCACTCTCTCTCCAAAACTTACAACATGACCGGTTGGCGAATCGGCATGGCGGTTGGCAACAGCGTCGCTGTCCAGGCACTAGCCACCATAAAATCAAATATCGACAGCGGCGCTTTTAAGGCGATCCAGTTTGCCGCGATTGAAGCGCTCTCGTCAGAGCAAAGCTGCGTGGCTAATAACAACGCGGTCTTTGAAGAGCGGGCCAACCTCCTGGTCAAAGGATTAAATTCCCTTGGCTGGAAGATGAACAACCTGAAAGCGACTTTTTATGCCTGGGTCCCGGTCCCCAAGGGAGAAACCTCAGCCTCGTTCACCGAAAAACTGCTCGATAAGTGCGCTATCTTGGTCGTGCCGGGGAGCGGCTATGGCCCTTCCGGCGAAGGGTATGTCAGATTGGCCATTACTTTACCCAAAGAGCGGATCAGCGAAGCGATCGACCGCCTGGCCAAAGCCCAGATCCGCTTTTAACTATGGAAGTCCTTGTCGCTAAACACGCCGGTTTCTGCGTCGGGGTGGAAAGAGCCTACAAGATCGCCCTGCAAGACACCGGAGAAAAACCGGTCTATATGCTGGGGAACCTGGTCCACAACAAGCAGGTTGTCGCGCGGCTCCAAAAGCAGGGGATAAAAAGCGTTCGCTCGCTGTCGGAGATCCCGCTAAATTCCGGCGGCACCCTTCTGATCTCCGCTCACGGCGTCCCTCCAGCAATTTACCAAGAAGCCAGGGAGAAAGGCCTGAAGATCGTCGACACCACTTGCCCCTGGGTCAAGAAGGCGCAAAAGATCGCCGCCGAGCTGGCCGACCGTGGTTGCCGGGTGGTAATCGTTGGCGACAAGGGGCACGCGGAAGTAAAAGGATTGCTTGGCTGGAGCGCCGGGCAGGGAACGGTGGTTGAATCCCCGGCTGATCTTGATAGGCTATCAGCCAAAGAAAGCTGCCTTGGAGTGATCGCCCAAACCACCCAGTCGGAAGAACGCTTTTTAAGTATCGCAAAGGCCTTGTCTGATAAATTTGGCAAGACCGAGGTCCACAACACCATCTGCGGAGCCACTTCACAGCGCCAGGGGGCCGCGATCGAGCTGGCCAAACAAGTCGATCTGATGCTGGTCATTGGCGACAAAATGAGCGCCAACACCAATCGGTTGACCGAGCTTTGCGCCAAGACCGGGACAAAAACTTATCAGATCGAAACCGCCGCTGAGCTCGATCCCTCCTGGCTGACCGGCAAAGAAAAGATCGGAGTAACCGCTGGGGCCTCGACCCCCGAATGGGTGACCGGCGAAGTTATTAGTCGGCTCCATAGTATTATGTTATAATACTATCCAGGTAATTTTCCAAGCAATGAAAAGAGTTGTTTCTTTAATAATTGCTTTCACCATTTGCGCCGCTTCCGCGGCGGTCCAAGCGGAGCGTTTGGAAAAAATCCGTCTTGGCTACTATCCCGAACGGATCAGGGCAGTTTTTGACTTCAACTCGATCTTCAGCTACTCGCCGGAAGAAAGCAAAGAAAAGATCACCCTCCACTTTCCCAACGCCGAGGCGAGCCGCGATATTCCCAGCTACGTCGAGGTCAACGACGTCATTGTCCGCTATTTTGAGGTGGAAAAAGAAGGGAGCGGCCTCAAGATCACCATCCCGCTGGGGGAACCGATCCCCTACAACATTTTCGCCCTGACCGAGCCGTATCGACTGGTCGTTGATTTTGACCGTGATTTCACCAATTTAACTTCCGGCGGAACCATCATCGACGGGGTTGAGGCTTTGACCGTTAACAAAGGGACCCAGAACGGCCGGGTCGTCGCCCAGGTTTTAAAGGTCGACCCGACCAAAGCTGACCTCGCTCCGGCCCTGGCCAAGAAACACAAGCCTAACACCCTTGGCTCTTTTGCCAATGTTCTTTCTCCCTGGGCGAATAAGGATGAAGACAAAGGGGATCAGCATTTTTTTCGGGCAACGGTCGGGGGAATTGCCGAAGAGCAGGGAGCGGTCGCGGCGATCAACGGGACCTATTTTGCTTATAACGGCAAGCCGCTCGGCACCCTGCTGATCGATAAAGAACTGGTCTCTACCCCGATCTACGACCGGACCGCCCTGATCCTGTCTGACGACGGCAAGGCGTTTGTCGATAATATCCAGATCGAATGCTACTTCAACTCCCCCGCCAATGAACGCTTCGATATTACCGGTGTCAACCAGGGGATCGGTAATAATTCGATCATCATGTATACCCCGGTCTGGGGAGAAAAGACCGGCACCAGCCGGGGGGGGGTTGAGTTGACCGTGGTCAATTCAAAGGTCGCCGGTATCGGCCTGGCGAATTCCTCGATCCCGCAAAACGGTTATGTTCTGTCGGTCACCGGAACGGTCAGCCAGTTCATTACCGATAAGTTCAAGATCGGCGACCCGGTCGACCTGCATATCAGGGTCATCCCTTACGCCAGCTCCCCTCACAGCATCCTCCACCTTGTTTCCGGGGGGCCACGGCTGGTCAAAGAGGGGCAGGTCTATGTTTCCAAGCACGAAGAAAATTTCCGGCCGGATATAGCCAAAAGCCGGGCGGCCCGCTCCGCGGTCGGCATTACCAAAGACAACAAGATCCTTCTGGTCACGGTTGACGGCCTCCCCCGCCAGAAAAAGAACCGGAACGAAAAGAGCAGTATCGGGATGACCCTTGAAGAGCTAGCGGAATTAATGATCAATCTTGGGGCGGTCGAAGCAATGAACCTGGATGGCGGCGGCTCCACCACCATGTGGATCGACGGTAAAGTTGTCAACCGGCCGGCCAACGGCTACCCATCACTGGTCAGCAATGCCCTGGTGATCCGGCCTAAGTTCTAACCTCGCGATTAACCGCGCAATTAATTGCGCGGTTAAATCGACCCTAGTTAATGTCAGTAGAACTAACCACGGTCTCGGTAATAAAATACTCTTTGAATTCTTCAGACAGCGGAACTTTGCCGTCCCAGCGGCGGACAACATCGGCCTGGCGCTCAATCACGGTCGAAGGGATCTTGGTCACGCTGTAGAACGCCCCTTCGGCCAACCCGTCAACCGTTTCCATGTCATAAAATGATAGTTTAGCGACCGAATCATCGATCTTCCAGCGGCCAAAAAACGTCTCGAACTTTTTCACCGTTGTCTTGCAAAACTCACAGCCCGGCTTGCCAAATACTTTTACTTCCATTTGTTTTTCCATTTCTTTTCTCCTTTATATTATAGATCGGCGGAACGGAACCTGTCCTTTAGCTCTCCCATTTTACCCTTGTTCCACCCGGGAACGCGGGAAAAATAACCGGTGATCCTGGTGATCCCCTCAATATTGGCCGAACTGCAATGGGGGCAGCGTTCAACCAGCCCCCGGGTCACCTTGCCGCAATCGTCGCAGGCGGTAAACTCCGGCGAGAAAGCGATCTGGGCGTTATCGGTGTTCTTAAAGGTCTTGATCACAAAATTTGCGATCGACCTGGCATCGGGGCTCGATTCGCCGAGCCAGATATGGGTCAGGGCGCCGGCATCGATCAACGGGTGGAACAACCCTTCCTGCTTGACCCTGTCGATCGGGCTCATTTTATGCGCCACATTAATATAAGTCGAATTGGTGTAATAGATCTCCGACCCTTCGTAATTCCCCTTGATCACGCTGGTCGCCTGGGTCGGGAACTGCTGAAGGTCGAGCCGGGCAAAGCGGTAGGCGGTCGATTCGGCCGGGGTCTGCTCCAGGACATAATGCAGGTCGTACTTTTCAGAAAGCTGTTCGCACTTTAGCTTCATGAACGAAATGACCTTCAAGCCAAAACGGACCGCTTGCGGATCTTCGTGCAGCTCCTTGCCAAAATGGAACTGGACCAGCTCGTTGAGCCCCAGCACGCCGATCAAATGGGTAACCCGCCGCAAACGGAGATAGGCTTCTCCATCCCGCTTCATGGCCAGCAGAGAGAGAGGACCGTCGGCTCCTTCCTTCAACAAGGCTTCAATGAACCGCCGTTTCTCCCGGTGAGCCTGCGCGGCGATCTCCAGCTTTTTTTCGATCTCTTCGAACAGTTTTTTCTCGTCGCGGGCGGCAAGATAGGCGAGCCTTGGCAGATTGATCGTTACGTTCTGGATCGCCGAATAGCGCATCCGCCACGGCTCCCGAGCATCCTGCAGATCGGAATAATCGAGCTTAAATGAAAGGCGGCAGCATTCGGAGATCTTGGCCGTTTCTCCCCGGTCAAAAACAAAGTAAGTCGTCCCTTTCTCCGCCGCGACCCGGGAGATCAGCTCCAAAAACTCCTCATGCCCGGGTGTGGCAAAGAACTTTTCGGTCATGTGGACCAGCGGCTTGGGAAAAAAGAAAGGACGTCCCACTCCGTCCCCTTCCAGGTAGACCTCGAACATCGCGGTGGCAAAAGCCTGGGCCTCGGCCATGTAGCCGCCGTAGTTCTTGCCGGTATATTCTCCTCCCGGCCCCATCGCCGGGACCGTTTCAAAATGTTTGGGGATCTCCCAATAAATGTTAAGGTCGGAAAACAGCCCCTGGCCGCCGCGGGCGACCGCCGCGGTCGAGAATTCCAGGATCAGCTGACGGGCAAGTTTTTTAACCTGCTCCGGTTTTAACCCGACAATGAACGGGGCCAGAAAAATATTGACCGCGTCCCAACCGATGGCCCCGGCAAAATAGCCATGGAGGGCGATCGAAAACTTCACGACCTGCGAAATAAGCTCCTCCGGTTCGCGCGCCGGCTTTTCCATCCCCCGCGCGTCAGGCAGGTCGAGCCCGAATTTTTTCACGAACTCGATCGACTGGCCGCTGCAATAAGGACGGTCGGCAAAGCCCAGGTCGTGCAGGTGGATGTCCCCTCTCATGTGGGCATCGGCTACCGGCAGGGAAAAAACATTAAGCAGAGCGAATTCTTTTTTTATGTTCTCCGCCAGGGTCAGGTTGGTCGCTTCCGGCGAATGCGGGGTATTGGCATTCTCTTTGTTCTTATGGAAAATTATCCTCTTTACGTCATAGACCGGCACCCCGAGGCGGGTATGCTTGCGCCGCGCTTCTTCCAGCCCGTACTCAAGCAGTTTGACGTCGACCAGCTCGCGGATCAGCGGAGAAGTGATCGTCTTGACCGCCATCGCCTTGATCTGTTTTTCCACTTCGATCGCGATGATCATGGCGATCTCCGGCTTGAGCTCGGTCTCCCTGATCAGGGCGTCAATGATCCGGTCACGGTCCCAGGCAACAATGTCGTCGGTTGACGTTCGGACAAAGACCGACAGGTCGGTCGCTTCTTCTTCCTGCCGGAGAGCAGGTTTAGCTGTTAACGTTTCCATTGCGGTACCTCTCTTTTAATTCGGCCAGCTTCCCCTTGTTCCAGCCGGAGACCCTGGAGAAATAACCGGTGATCCTGGTTATCCCTTCAATATTCTCTGACTGACAATACTGACACTTGTCGCGCAGGCCGCGAGTGATCTTGCCGCATTGGTTGCAGGACGTAAATTCCGGCGAAAACGCGATCTGGGCGTTCTGGGTGTGGCGAAAGGTCTTGGTCACAAAATTCGCGATCGATTCCGGGGAAGGTTTGCTCTCCCCAAGCCAGACATGGGTCAGGGCGCCGGCGTCGATCAGCGGGTGGAATAGCCCTTCCTGCTTGACCCGGTCGATCGAGCTCATGGTATTGGAAACATTAAAATAGGTTGAATTGGTGTAGTAGATCTCGTTGGTCCCCTTCTGCCCCTTGACCACCCGGTTCGCCGCTTCCGGAAAATGCTCCCGGTCAAGCTTGGCAAAGCGGTAGGCGGTCGATTCGGCCGGGGTCTGCTCCAAAACAAAGTGCATGTCAAACTTTTTGGTAAGCTCTTCGCATTTCAGCTTCATATGGGAAATGACCCGCAAGCCAAACTTGAGAGCCTCCGGCGACTCATGCAATTCCTGTCCCTTGTGAGCCTGGACAACTTCATTAAGCCCCAGGATCCCCATCAGGTAACTGACCCGGAACATTCTCAGGTACTGCTGACCGTCCCGGTTCATCGCCAGGAGAGAAAGCGGGCCCCTCTGGCCGGCCGCCAGGATCTCGGAAATAAAGGTTTTCTTCTGGAGGTGGGCCTTGGCCGCCAGTTCCAGGTGCTGATCGATCAATTCAAAAAGCTTGGCATCCGACCCTTCGGCTTTAAAAGCCAGCCGCGGGAGGTTGACCGTGACATTCTGCAGGGCGGAGTAGCGCATCCGCCATGGTTCTTTGGCATCGTCCAGGTCCGACTGTTCCAGTTTGAAAGAGAGGCGGCAGCATTCTGAGATCTTGGCGGTCTCCCCCCGGTCAAACACAAAATAGGTGTTCCCCATTTCGGTCGCGACCTCGGAAATGTGCCGGAGGAACTTTTCGTGCCCTTCGGTCTCAAAGAATTTTTCGGTCATGTGGACCAGCGGCTTCGGGAAGAAGAACGGGCGGCCGGAGCCGTCCCCTTCTTTGTAAACGTCAAACATTGCCCAGACAAAACGCTGGGATTCCTTGATGTAATCACCGTAAGTTTTGCCGGTGTATTCCCCCCCCGGGCCCATCGCCGGCACTTTTTCAAAATGTTTGGGGACCTCCCAGTAAAGGTTGATGTCTGAAAAGATCGCCTGGCCTCCCCGGGCGACCGCCTGCTGGCTGTATTCATAGATCATCATCTGGGCAATCTGCCTGATCTCGGCATCAGACATGCCTACCAGGAACGGGGCAAAGAAAATGTTGACCGCGTCCCAGCCGATAGCGCCGGCAAAAACCCCTTGAAGGGCGGCGGAGAATTTAACCATTTGCGCCAGAAGGACTTCGGCGTGCTTGGCCGGTTTGGCGATCGAAAGGGCATTGGGAAGGTCAAGTCCGAACTTTTTAACGTACTCAACCGACTGGCCGCTGCAGTACGGGCGGTCAATAAAGCCCAGGTCGTGGAGATGCAGGTCTCCCCGCATGTGGGCATCTGCAATGTCGGACGAAAAGACAGAAAGCAGGGCGAATTCTTTTTTAATGTTCTCTGCCAGGGTCAGGTTGGTCGCCTCCGGACCATGGGGAACGTTGGCGTTCTCCTTGTTCGGGTTGAATATTATGTTTTTTACGTCGTAAAGCGGCGACCCCAGGCGGGTGTGTTTGCGCCGGGCGTCTTCCAGGCCGTACTCCAAAAGCTTGACGTCAACCAATTCGCGGATCAGCGGAGAGGTTACGTTCTTCAGGTTCAAGCTCTTTATCTGGACCTCGACCTCTTTACCGATCATTTCGGCGACATTCTGGTCGATCCCGGTCTCGCGGACCAGCGCGGCTACGATCTTTGCCCGGTCCCAGCCGACGATATCTTCTTCCGAGGTCCTGACAAACAACGCCAGGTCGGTCGAATCGTCAAATTTACTCATTTTTTCTGCCATTAAATCAGTGGACATCTATGTACCTCCCGGTTAATTCTTCTACTTCTCTCTGGAACTCAGAGACATGTTCGAACTTCCGATATACCGACGCGAACCTTATGTAAGCGACCTTGTCTATTTGGTGCAGTTTTTCCATAACCAGCTCTCCGACCTTCGAACTTATTACCTCCCTCCCCGCTTCTCGATGCAATGCCTTTTCCACTTCATCAACGATCGCTTCCATGATCTCCAGAGAAACCGGCCTCTTTTCACAGGCCCGCAGTATCCCGGTCAAGACCTTTTGCCGGCTGAATTGTTCCCTCCGGCCATCCCTTTTAATGACCAGTACCGGGCGCTCTTCGATCCTTTCGTAAGAAGTGAACCGTCCCCGGCAGGAAAGGCATTCCCGGCGGCGGCGAATGGTCTCGGCATCGTCCACTTCTCTGGATTCCAGGACCTTGTCTTCTATGCTATCGCAAAATGGGCATTTCATAGATTTAGTGTGCTGGAAAGATTACCACGCTACCTGTGGGGGAGTCAATAGCCTATTTTCCCCTTAATTGGGAAGGGTTTCGCCGATTTTTACGTCGTGTCCAGCCAGGAAACTCTTACAGGATAAGCGTTTTCCGCCTTCCTGCTGCAGCTCAACGATCAACAAATGCCCAAGTCCGGTGGCAACAACCATCCCTTCGTCTTTGATCATAGCGACTATTTCTCCGGGCGCGGTTTGAGCTGTCATTTCAGGCAGTTCTACCGGTTTAACCTTGAAGAGCTTCAGCTGCCTACCCCTATATATAGTGTGGGCAGCCGGCCAGGGAATGGTCCCTCGAACCAGATTTGCTATCTCTGCAGCAGTTTTTCGCCAGTCTATTGCTCCGCTCTCCTTACTAAGTGTGGGGGCAAAGGAGCATTCGGTCTCAATTTGCGGGGTTAAAACAGCTTTGCCGGCCGCGATCTTCGGCAGCAGTTCCAGCAGCAGTCTTTGGCCAACCTCAAAAACCTTCTTTAGCAGGGTTTCGGCATCATCTTCAGGAGCGATCGGGACCGCCCGCTGGGATAAGATCGGCCCCGCGTCCAATTGTTCGGTAAGCCTAAATATGGTCATCCCGCTCTCTTTTTCCCCTTTGATCAAGGCCCATTGGACCGGAGCCGCCCCACGGTATTTTGGCAAGAGAGAAGCATGAAGATTAATAAAACCATTCTTAGGCAGGTCCAGGATCTCCCCGGGAAGGATCTGCCCGTAAGCGACCACCACCCCAAGATCGGGCCGGAGCGACTCCAGGATCGACTTGAAAACTTGATCGTGCCGGATCTTTTCCGGTTGTTCCAGAGGAAGGCCATTTTTCAGGGCCAACTCTTTGACTGGAGAGAAAGAAAGCTGCTGCCCCCTCCCCTTTGGACGGTCAGGTTGGGTCACGACCCCTACAATTTCAATCTCCTTTTGTTTTAATAATAAGGCAAGCACCTCTGCCGCCGGGCCCGGAGTACCAAAAAACACCACTCTCATAAGACTTCTTCCTTCGGCTCTTTCTTGGTGACAAATTTGATCAGGCTCGGGTCTTTCACCCGATCAACCAATACCTTGCCGTTCAAATGATCGACCTCGTGCTGGAAAACGGTCGCCAAAAACCCGTTGGCTTCAATTTCTATTCCCTTTCCGTCCCGAGACAGCCCTTTAATAATTATACGCGAGGCTCGTTCAACTGGCGCTTCGACCCCGGGGAGAGAAAGGCACCCCTCAATATAACATTGGGAGCCGCTCTTTTTGGTGATCCTTGGATTAACCAGCGAGATCGGTCCGGCCCCAATATCAACGACGATTACCTGGAGTGATTGGCCAATTTGCGGCGCCGCCAGGCCAACTCCCGGGGCGGCATGCATGATCTCGATCATTTTATCGATCAAACGGACCACTTCAGCGGTAACTTTTTTAACCGCCCTGCACTTCTTTCTCAAGATCGGATTTGGGAATTTAAGGATCGCCATATTTGAATTATATCCTACATTATATAGTAAGAAAACCCTATTATAATAGGTTAAGCGGATCGACATCGATCGCTATATGGACACCCTCAGGTTTATATTCCTTCAAGATTTTTTTAACAATCGCCCGGCCTTCTTCCATTTCCCCTTTGATCAGCAAGCGATAGCGCCACTCGCCATGGAGCTTGTTGATCACCGCCGGAGCCGGCCCCAAAATTCCATCCGGCTTTTTTGCCATGATCAAACGGCCAACTTCTTCAGCCGCCCGCATAGTTCGTGAAGCCTCTACTCCGGTAAACAGCAGGCTGATCAGCCGGGAAAAAGGGGGATAGCCAAGTTCCCGGCGGTGAACGATCTCCTGCCGGTAAAAAAGCCCATAATCCTGTTTGGCGGCCGCTTGAATGGAATAGTGGTCGGGCATATGGGTCTGGACGATCACTTTACCTGGCAGATTATGGCGCCCGGCCCGCCCCGCGACCTGGGTTAATAGTTGAAAGGTATATTCGGCCGATCTAAAATCCGGCAGATTAAGGGCGGTGTCGGCCGACACGACGCCAACCAGCGTAACTCTGGCGACATCAAGCCCCTTGGCGACCATCTGCGTCCCGATCAGGACATCGGCTTTCCCTTCGGCGAAAACCGCAAAAAAGGATTCGTGCGAACCCCGTTTACTGACCGAGTCCCGGTCGTAGCGGAGGATCCGGGCGGCGGGAAAAACATCAGCGACCTCGTTCTCAATCCGCTGGGTCCCGGTCCCAAAATAGCCGAGCGAATGGCCGTTGCATTGCGGACACCTGGGCGGAGGCGGGGTATTAAACCCGCAGCGGTTGCACAACAGCTTTTTCTCGCTGCTATGGTAGGTCAGCGAGATGGAGCAATGGGGACAGTGAAGGGGAAACCCGCAGTCGCGGCACTGCACATAGGTAAAATAACCGCGCCGGTTGATAAAAAGGATCGCCTGCTCCCCCCGCTCCAGGGTTTGACGGAGTTCGTCGCTAAGTCTTTTGGATAGCAGCCCCCCCTTTTCCCGGCGCATATCAACGATCTCGACCGGAGGCAAGGGACGGGAATCGATCCTTTTGGGCAAGGTTAATTTTACTAAATTGTTTTTTTCTGACTGGTAGTAAGTCTCGACCGAAGGAGTGGCCGAACCAAGGATAATTGTTGCCCCGGTCAATGACGCCAGATAATTGGCGGCTTCCCTGACATGATAGCGGGGAGCATTGTCCTGCTTATAAGAACGCTCGTATTCCTCGTCAACAACGACCAGGCCAAGGTTAACAGCCGGAGCAAAGATCGCGGAACGGGCCCCCAGAATAATTCTCGCTTCTCCGCTGGCGATCCTCTCCCATTCCCGGCGCCGCTTCGCTCCGGTCAGATCGCTGTGGACCAGGGCAATGCCGTCCCCGAACCGGGCTTTAAAGCGCTGGACCAATTGAGGGGTCAGCGCTATTTCCGGGACCATTATGATCGAGCTTTTCCCCTGGGCCAGCGCCTGCTGTACGCTTTTCATGTAAACTTCGGTTTTGCCGGAGCCGGTCACCCCAAAAAGGAGGAAAGTTCCGCCGGCCGACTTTTCGATCGAACCGACGATCCGACCGACCGCCATCTGTTGGTCGGCTGTTAAAGCCGGGCCGAGACTTTCACCTTCTGCCCTGGCTTCTGCCTGCCGCTTCCTTGTTTTCGCCTTCAGGCTCTTGATGTTCTTTTTCCCGGGAGGCATGACCAGCCGCAACGCGGAAAGACGGAAAGCGCAGTAGTATTCGGCCACCCAGTTGGCCAGTTTTACCTGATGTTCATTGAACAGCAGCTGCTCGCTGACTATCTCTTCTATCTCCCTGACCTGTTCGACCTCGGCCCGTTCGACAAAACCGGTGATATAACCGGTCTCGCGGCGCCGGCCAAAAGGGATGGCCACCGCCTGGCCGATCTTTATTTTGGGGAGGAGCCGCTCCGGGATGGCATAGTGATAGATCTTGTCGATCCGTTCCGCCGCTTTTGAGAGGACAACTTCGGCATACATTAAAAAAGCGCGTCAAGTATCCGGGAGGCAATTTCCGCTTTTTCGGCCAGCGGAAGGTCGGTGCTCCGGCCTTGCCGGTCAATTAAAGAGACCCTGGCCTGGTCGCGCCCGAAATTATCCGGTCCGTTAGCGACAATTAAATCAAGGTTCTTTTCTTCCAGTTTCCTTTTGGCGTTCGCTACCTGGTCATCGGTCTCCAGGGCAAAACCGACCAGCTTTTTGCCCCCCTTTTTCAGGCTTTTTAAAATATCGGGAGTTTCTTCGAGCTCCAGGGTCAGCTCGCTGGTTTTTTTGATCTTTGACCGCTGGTTTTTTACTTTAAAATCGGCCACTGCCGCCGCCATGATCACCGCATCGGCGCCTGAATAATGCCCGTTTACCGCGGCCAGCATCTCCTGGGCCGACTCAACTTTGACCAGCCTAACATCGGCCGGGACCGGAAGGTCAACATTGGCCGCGACCAGCGTCACGGCGGCGCCGCGGCGGCGGGCCTCGTTAGCGATCGCGTATCCCATTTTTCCCGATGAACGGTTCGCGATATAGCGGACCGGGTCGATCGCTTCGCGAGTCCCTCCGGCCGTTATTAAAATATTTTTTCCTTTGAGGTCCTGGGGTGGGAGAAGCAGTTCAATTATCCTGGCAACAATAACTTCCGGCTCGCTCATCCGGCCGATATCGCTTTCGCCGCAAGCCAGCTTCCCTTCGACCGGACCAATGGTTTCCCAGCCAAGCTTAACGATCTTTTCCACGTTGGCCGCGACCGCCTGATTGCGCCACATTTCGCAGTTCATTGCCGGCGCGATCAGCTTTTTCGCGGTTGTTGACAGCGCCATGGTGGACAGAGCATCGTCAGCCAAACCATTGGCGACCTTACCGATCATGTTGGCGGTCGCCGGCGCGATCACTATTAAGTCGGCTTTTTGCGAGAGGGAGATATGCGGAACAGGACTGTTTTGAAATTCCTGGGAGTAAAGATCTGTAACAACCGGATTGCCTGATAATGTACGAAAAGTCAACGGGCCTACCAACTGGGCCCCTTCCTTGGTCATCACCACCCAAACATCGGCGCCAAGGTCCTTTAAGCGGGAAACCAGCATCGCGGCTTTGTAAGCGGCAATACAACCGGTAACCCCTAAAATGATTGTCTTGCCTTTTAACATAATTTACCCGAAGCCGTTATTTCTTCTTTTTCGGCTTCTCTTTCGGCTTTTCCTTGGCCCCTTTAGCTAACCGGTCAAGCTGGGATGGGGCGTTCTCGTCATCGTCAGCCAGCAATATTTCCTGCGGTTTTTTACTGTCGGCGCTGGCAACCTTGATCCGGAACTTATCGGCAGCGATCTCCCGGAGAGCGGTGATCACCGGATTGGTCGGATCAAAATTGTCGATATAAGGGAGGGACCCGTCCGAAACCTGTTTGGCGCGGGCAGAGGCGGCATTCACCAATAAAAACTTGTTCTTGGCCTTGGTCAATAAATTATCAACTGATAGTTCTGTCAATTTAGCAACGTCCTTTCTTTTTCAACATTTATTATCGCCCTGATCTTGTCAGCGGCAGATTCGACCTTATCGTTTACTACAATGTAATCGTATTTTTCCATCACCTGGAGCTCCGCAATTGCCGCCCGCAGGCGATAGTTCATGACCTCCTGGTCTTCGGTCTTTCGCTTCTTCAGCCGGAAAGCCAGAATATCGACCGATGGCGGGATCAGGAAAACAAAAACCACTGCCGCTTTTAACGCCGCTTCTTCCACCGATCGTTTGATCGAAGCCGCCCCCTGGACATCAACTTCCAGGACTACCACTCCGCCCCTGGACAATTCCTTTTCAACATAGGAGCGCGGTGTCCCGTAATAACTCCCGTGGACCTTGGCCCATTCCAGAAGTTCGCTGTTTTTAACTAACTGGTCAAACTCTTCCTGCGCAACAAAATAATAATGTTCGCCGCTCGCTTCACCCGGCCGAGGCTGTCTGGTCGTCATTGAAACCGAAAGAGAAAGGTCCGGATTTTTCTTTAAAAGACGGCGAACAACCGTTGATTTCCCGACCCCGGAAGGGCCGGAAATCACTACCAGCAGGCCGCGTTTGTGCCGGGCTTTTTTGGTCATCTATTAAGTAATTTTAGCATATTCAATCCATTAAATCAAGCGGCCGGGGTTGACAAAGAAGCTGGCGGCGTTTAGAATTACCCCACGCTTGAATTAGGAGGTTTGCTAATGAAAAGAGTACTTGTTCTTTTGGCTTTGCTGGGTTCGCTGGTTTCCTCGAGTTTCGCTTTTGAGTCCGGTCTGCTTCCTTATGGTGTTGGGGCCAAATATGCCGGTATGGGGGGGGCCGCCGCCGCTATTGTTGACGATATCACTTCTTCTTACTTTAATCCGGCAGGAATAGTCAAATCAGGCCGGGTCGAACTCAAGCTTGGCGCCGGCGCCGCGACCGAAGGGTTGGCCGATATCATGACCGTTTTCGGCAACGTCTCCGATCCGGCCAAATTCATTTCTGACAATGTTTCAAATACTATTAATGTTAACGGCAACCTAAACGCCATTATTGGCTTAAATATCGCCAAGATCGGTTTGTCGGTCATCCCGGTCAGTTCGCTCAACTTTGTTAAACCGGCCGGCTTCAATGGGAACGCTAACGCGATTATGGCTTATGAAGGGATCTTAACCCTCGGGTACGGCCTATCGACCCCATTCCTGCCGATCGCCACGCTTGACCTTGGGGCAAACATCAAATATGTTGGAGCCGGCGCCGCAACTGTTGCCGCCAGCTTAAATAGCGGCACAAACAGTGTTACTACCTACACCGGAACCGGTTTTGATCTGGGAGCCAAAGCCAAGATCGATACTCTGGCCATTCCATTCTCCGTTGCGGTTGTCATCAAAGATCTGGGCGAATCCTTAAGCGGGACCACCAAGGCCTCGACTTCAACTTATGATCCGATTACCGGAACAACAACGACCTCCCCGGCGACAGAAACCAACGTCAGCCTCACCGCGCCGCAAACAATCGTCATCGGCGCCGCGACCACCGTTCCCGGCATCGGGCTCAAAGTCGCCGCCGACATCGATTCGGTCGGAAGCACTTCATACCAAGGGGCTTATAGCGTCACCCATCTCGGGGTTGAATATCCTTTGGCGATCCTGGCCTTAAGGGCAGGCTTAATTACCGGGGGACCAGGCGGCAGCATTTCCATGACCACCATTGGGGCCGGGCTTAACTTCTTCGGCAACCTGAACATAGCCATGGTTCTGGACGGCAAGAATACCAAGAACAACCAAATGGTATTCGACACCGGATTCGCGTTCTAATTAACATATTAAGGAGGAAGAATTATGAAAAAATTACTTAGTTTGGCTCTGCTTCTGGCCCTTGGCCTCTTTGCGGTTTCCGGCTGCGGCACCACTACGGGGGGAACTGTTTCCACGACCATTCCAACCGCCGCGGCGGCCACCAGCATCGGGGCGCTTGCCTCCACCAGTTTAACGGTCGACAATAATATCCTGGGGGTCACCGCCTATGCGACCTCGGTCAAGTCAAGCCAGGTCAGGGCTTCATCGCCAACCACCCCGGCCTATTCCGGCGGCTGGTGGACCTCTGCTGCCACCTGGGCTGAAACCTTCGAAGGATTTTCCTACACCTACGATTGGCAGTATCAGTTTAAAATTTGGAACACCGCCGGGACTGAGATCACCACCCCTGCCGGGCTGGACCCGGGCGGCGATGGGCTGAGCGCTTCTGATGTCAGCAAGATCTGGGCCTATGTCACTTTTGACTACACCTTAACTACCACCAGCGGAGCCTTTACCACCCATTATCAATTTGGCGAAAGCACCGCCAAGCCCTTTAAAATGGAAGGGTTTGGGACCGCCTCCCGCCTGATGGACGGCTACACCAAGTACACCGGAAGCTATGGCGGGGATTCCTATTCCATTTCCTTTACATACAGCGCTCTTTCGCTCACTTCTACCGGATACCCGTCCGGTTCGGTCAGCTTCTCATTCTCGGTCAGCGCCGGTGAAGCCTATGCCGGAACGATCACCTATGACGGGACCAATACCGCCCTTCTGACCTTTACCAGCGGCGGGACCGGAACCTACGCGATCAACCTGGACACCGGGACAACCACGGTCGCCGCGGCCTACTAACGCTTTTTTAGTCCTATGATCAGCAGGGCGGACTTTTGTCCGCCCTGCTTTTTTATGCTATAGTTAATTCTCACCTGCCGGGTGGGGCTTATGCGAAAGTTATTATCATTAATCATTCTCTCTCTGCTTACCTGCTCAACCCTTCACGCCTTTTCTCTCCAAGACTGGAAAAATTCGATCGACTTATCGATCCGCGACCAGGCGGAGAAAAGTTTTGCCGAACTTTTTAAGACAAAAGTTTCGATCAGGGAAGCGGGAGGGATTGTCGTTGGACAGATCATTCTCAAAGGGGTCTCGATCAAAGATATCGGCGAGATCGAAAAAGTCGTGCTCACCTTTAACCCGATCACCTTCGCGATCAACAAAGGGGACATTCTTCCCTCCCTAACCAAGCTAAGCGTGATTAACGGGAAGATCAGGATCGCGCGCGATCCGTCAGGGAAATGGAACCTTGACCCTCTGCTCCCCAAACCAAACGAGAAAGCCGCGCCTCCTCCCCCCTTCTCCGGACAGATCGTCCTCGACAACTGCGAAATCGTCTATACGGATCAGGTTGGGTTTAAAACCGAACCGGCCGATTTCCAGGTCACCGCCAAAGGGGTTAACGGCAAGGTCGACCTGGGAAAGGTTGAGCGGATCATCTTTTCGGTCTCCGGCAACGTTCCGGAAAAGGTAATCGCGGCCGGCCTGGTCAACTCAAAGACCGGACGTTACGAATTAAGCGTGACCGCCGAAAAACTTTCTTTTAACAAATGGGGAAGTTACACCATCCCGCTTCCCGGCCTTTCGCCCGAACAAGGAACTGTCGACCTCTCCCTGAAAATTGCTCCGCCCAGAAAAAAAGGATGGGCGGTTTCGCTTAGCGGCAAGGCGGTCTTCCATGACGCGGCGGCCAGGTTCAACAATTACCAGCTAACCTCGGTCCAGGGGAGGCTTTTCATGGCGGACGAAAGCCTGGCTTTCCAAGGGATCACCGGCCGGTTAAACAATTTGCCGGCAACCGTCAACGGCCGCCTGACCAATTTCCAGAATCTTGATCTGGCAATTGGGGTCAAAGAAGGAAAGATCAGCGACCTGTTCACCGTTTTGCCAGCCCTAAAAACCGCTCAAGTCAGCGGTTCATTTAACGCCAGCCTCGATCTTGGCGGAACGATCAGCGCGCCCAACCTCACCGGCACCGCCCAGGTCATAAAAGGGGTGCTTTACGATCAGCCTTTTTCCGGCGGCGGCAAGATCTCCTACGCCCGGCAAACGTTTCAAGCCAGCCTTAATAATGTTGTTTTTTATGGTGGGAAAATTTCCGGGCCGATCGCCATCAACCTGAGCGGGCCTCCCCAGCTCGACCTGAAACTTAACATTAACGACCTTGATCTTGCTCTTTTATCGCGAAAAGCTCCGGGAATAGCCGGGCTGGCCGATGGCAAGCTGTCGATCGCCGGCCCCTTTTCCCGTTTAAGCGGGAGCCTGGCCGGCAATCTATCCCGGACCACAGTTTTTGGCCAACCGATGAATTCACTCAAAGCCGACTTCCAGATCAAAGAAGGAGCTTTCTACCTCGACCGGTTTACCGGTGAGTCGGCACAGGCCACCTTCAGCGCCAAAGGACAAATTAGCCGGGACCTGGCCTTTGTCCTGCAAACCGAAGCAAACGGACTGAAACTTTCCGGCCAGGGAATTTTTGGTCCGATGCGCGCCACTCTCAACCGTTTCAAAGGGCGGCTCGCCTGGAAGATCACCCCCGCCTTCCTGGCTTCTCCGCTCCGGAACATGGAAGCGGCCGGGGAAGCCTCTTTAAGCGACGGCAATATCGGCGGTCAGCTTTTCGACCAGGCCGACGGGGTCATCGAGCTCGACCACGGCAGAATAAATATCAAGAACGCCTCGCTGCAAAAAGGGGGATCAAAGCTCATGGTTTCCGGACAGACCGGGATCGGCACAGAGACCAATCTGGCTTTTTGGACCAACGGCTCGCTTTTACAGGACTATCAAATACTGAATTATTTTTTACCGGACGGGTTAAAGTCTCCGTCCGGCCGTTTTACCGCCAGCTTTGAAGCGACCGGTTACCTGCCGGCAGAAACAAAACTGGTATCGATCGATCAACTGCTTGATTTAAACCTTGACGGCCGGCTCGCTTTATCCGACGGCAAGGCTGGAGGGGTTGAGATCAACGAAGCCCTGGCCGGACTCGTCTGGCGGGACAGATCGCTTTTAATTAAAGATGGCCGGTTGTTCGGACCGCTCATTCGCCTGACCGCCAACCTGGCATTCTCCGACCGTTCTTTATCCGGCACTATTAATGGGGCAACCGACCTTCTCTCTCTTCAGGAGTTCACCTACCGCTATGGGCGCTTCTCCGGCGAGCTTGGCGCGACGATCAGCCTAAGCGGGACCCCCAGCGCGCCGGCCGTCGCCGCGACATTCCGGGCTGACAAATTACAGATCAACGACCTTTACCTCGACCAGGTCGCGGGGAGCGTTTATTACGCAAACGGCCGGCTCCAAAGCCTGACCCCGATCCTTTTTCGGGAGGAGCAAACCAGCCTCTATCTCAATGGCCTGGCAACCATTGACCTGCGGGCACCCGAGGATTCAAGTCTCGATCTTGAGATAAAAACCGAAAAAGCCGACCTGGCCGCGATCTATCAGCTGCTCCTGGGGATCCAGGGGGAAACTTATCGCTGGGGAATAACCTCCATTCAAAAGATCGCGCCTCAGAAGATATCTTTGGCCAACCTTTCATATTCGGCTCAACGCGTCAAAGAAGGAAAGACCGTTTGGTATACCGCCGATCCGCAGGCCCCCAATTTTTTGCGCAACTGGGGCAGACTGCGCTCTGAATTTGAAAAAAAAGCGGCGACCGTCCCGAGTGAAAACCTGAAGGGGGAACTTAAGGCCCGGCTCACGGTCCAGGGGAAGGCCAGGGCACCGTCAGCGACTCTCCAGGCCAAGATAATAGACGGGGGGATCGGCAGTTTTCTTTATAATTCGTTACTATTCAACGCTTCGCTAAACAACCAGAAGATCGTTATCGATAAAGCAATTCTCGAAAAAGATCGCGGAGAGATATCCGCGATCGGGGAACTTGACCTTGGCGGCAGCATCGACCTAAAGATCAAAGCCAGAGAAATGTCGCTCGACATTTGCAACATTCTTTTCCCGGGAAAAGAATTTAAAGGGCTGTTTAATTTAGACGCTAAAGTTGCCGGGCCCCTGCGCTCCCCCGAATTTTCACTGATCGCCCGGGGCCGAAACAATCTTGCGGCCGGCGCTAAATTTGATACCTGGTCAACCCGCCTTGACTACCAAAAAGAGAAACTGGCGATCAACCAGCTGTTGATCAGGACCGGCAATGATCTTTCAACCATTGAAGGAACCGTTGTTTTCGCCAACCCTGCCAGGATCGATCTTCAAGCCAGGATCAACAACGGCGGGTTCGGCCTGATAAATTTATTTAACAATGAAGTCTCATGGGTCAAAGGGGAGGCAAATTTAAGCCTGAAAGCCGGCGGCCGTTTAGCTGAGCCGGTCATTGATGGCCTTATAACTTTAAACAATGCTGAAGTCAAACTAAACTCCCTCGCCTCAAGCCTGCAGAATATTAACGGGAGCGGCCAGATCAATGCAAGCCTGCTTAATATGGGGTCCCTAACCGCGATCTGGGCGGGAGAGAGGACCCGCTATTTTCCAAATTCACTCGGCCTGGCCGGCTATATCGACCTGAAAAAAGCTCTCGGCGAAAACCCGGAGATCGACCTCAACCTGGCGGTCAGCCCGACCAGTCTTTATGCGGCTTTCCCCAACTTGTTTGTCGGCTCGCTCAAAGTCGGCCAGCTGGCGATTTACGGGCCGCTTCGTTTTGACTTTAGCGCCGGCCCGACCCTGAAAGGAGCGCTGGAAATCGACAATTCCGTGATCACCCTCTCCAAATCAAGCGGACAACAGGAAAAGATCGTCCCTTTTAACTTTGATCTTCAAGTCGATCTGAACAAGAACGTATATGCCGTAATGGGAGATATTGGCACGATTGATCTAAGCAACATTTTCATGAACCTGGAGATCGAAAGCCAGGGGTTACGGATCTCCGGCGACATGAGAGCCCCCACCCTGCTGGGAAAGATCCAGGTAAAGAGAGGGACCCTTAACCTGCTCAGCCGGGAATTCACCCTCTTAACGGCCGATCAACAACAGCGTTATTTTCCGTACAACTCGGGAGAGCTCACGGATAATGTGGCGATCTTTACCGGCGAGAAAGGGACCGAAGGGTATCTGCCAAACATCAATATCACCTCTTTGGTCAATGTTGAGGACACCGAAAGGGACTCTGACGGGAACCTAAAAAAGAAAAAAGTCATTATTATTTCCAAGCTGGTCGGACTTATCGGCTCAAAAGAGGAGGCCCGCGGCCTCAAGATCCATCTTACCGGTTTTGCCGAAGACAAAAGCAAGTCCCCCCCGGAAATGATCGCGGCAAATTACAGCGAATCGGATCTTAAAGTTTTGCTCCTGCCAGATTTTATTAAAAGCCTTACCGGGATAAAAACCAGCGGCGAACAGGGGTCCGGCGGCTCGCAAGTGGACACCAATGTCGTCGTTGCCGATTTTGTCAGCAGCCGGATCCAGGCGATCCTCTTTCGCGGCCTGGAGCGGGAGGTTGAACAAAAACTTGGACTGGAAAGCCTGACCCTGGAATATAATCTCGGCCCCAAAGTCAGAGAAGCGATGGGGGTTAGGGATATCAACAGTTTACAGGAAGATCGGCCTGCCTGGAGCGTCGGCTTTGTCAAAGGCTTCTTTGACCGGCTTTATCTTGACATCCGCTATGCCCAGTCCGGGGAACAGGCGGTGGCCGACGCGGCGCAAAACTCATTTAATTATCAATTAACCTTCAAAATCGACCGTATTTGGTCTATAATATACTACCGGGAACCGATCAATTTAAACGAACCGGCGACCGGCTATCAAAAAGTCACTTTAAAGGCCGGATTCTATCTTTGGTAGAGAAGGAATTTTCATGAAAAAAATATCTATTGTCCTCTTGTTAGGAATAACGATCTTGTCCGGCGGGCTTTTGGCCGCCCCGAAAAAAGCGGCCGAGGTTGAACTGGTCCCGCTCATTACCGCCATTGAGGTCAGGGGGAACTCGGCAGTGCCGGAAAAAGAGATCGTTGATGTCATTTTTAGCCGGGTCGGCAACACCATTACGGACGACAAGATCAGGGGGGACTTGAAAGCGATCTATACTCTCGGCTATTTTGCCGACGTTTCCTCTTCGTTCGAGGCTTTTGCCGGCGGATCAAAAGTGATCTTCAATGTCGTTGAAAACCCCAAGATCAACACCATTGTCATTGAAGGCAACTCCGTCTATTCGACCGCCGAGCTCCAGGCCAAGATCAAGACCAAGCCGGGAAATCTTTTGAACTTCAAAGGGCTGCAGGATGACATCGCGATGATCAACGAGCTTTACAAAAAAGACGGCTACATGCTCTCCCGGATCGCCGATGTAGATACCGACAAAAAAACCGGGACCCTGACCTTCAAGATCGTTGAGGGGCGCCTGGAGTCTATTGTCCTGGCCGGCAATGACTCGACCAAGGACTATGTTATCCTCCGGGAATTTAAATCCTTGCCGGGAACGGTCCTGAACGAGGTCCAGCTGAAGAAAGACCTGCGCAACGTCTTCAACCTTGGCTTCTTTTCTGAGATCACCCCCAATTTTGAACCGGGAAGCACCAAAGACAACATCGTTCTGGAGTTGAAGATCAAGGAGTCGCGGACCAGCACCATTAACTTTGGCGGCGGCTGGGGGGAGCGCGAAGGGGGCTTTGGTTTTATTGACCTCTCGATCAACAACCTGATGGGGACCGCCCAGGGTCTGTTGATCCGCGGCCAGGTCGGGCAACAGCTCTCGTCATACCAGTTCAAATACACCAATCCCTGGTTCTGGCCGGAAAAGCTTGGCGACAAAACCTCTTTCACCTTTCGCCGCTGGCTGACCGTCGGCCGGGACGTTTTCCAGACCGACCAGCAGGCGCAGTATAACGGCGCCGACGTTTCATTCGGTAAACCTCTCAGCGGCAACTACAGCGTCACCTTCACCCTGGGCCGGGAGAACGTCGATCCATACGGCGGCTCAACTTTTGAGGCTTACATTTCCAACACCCTGGCGGTAACCCTGGCGTTTGACACCCGTGATTTCTGGCTCAACCCTAAGGAGGGGCGCTATTATACCCTCGAACTAAAACAGGGGTTCAAACAGGCAAGCGCCAACTCAACCTTCTCCAAAGCAACCCTAGACCTTAACCATTATTATCCGGTTGCCGACAACCAGGTAGCCGCCTTCCATAGCGGGTTTGGCGCCGGAACAGGGGATGTGCCGATCGGCGAGCTTTACTGGGCCGGCGGAGCCAACACCGTTCGCGGCTACTACCCATCGGAAGCGCACAAAGGGACCCTGAAGATCATCCTTAACGCCGAATACCGTCTTAATTTTTCCGACATGTTCCAGGGAGTATTTTTCTACGACTGGGGGAACGCCTGGAGCGGCGACGCGCCTGACACCGCCAACTTCCTTTCCGGCTGGGGTCCAGGGATGAGGATCAATACCCCGCTCGGCCCGATCAGGCTTGATTACGGGGTCCCGGCCGGCAAGACCTTCAGCGAAGGGATCATGCACTTCTCGATCGGCCAGGCGTTTTAACGCCCAATGACAAATGAATGAAGATAAATTATTTAACATTTATCTCCATGAACTGATCGAGTGGAACAATAAATTCAATTTAACTTCGATCACTGACCCGGAAGAGATCCGCAAGAAGCACTTTGAAGACTCCCTGCTCCTTCTAAGATCATTGGAGCTAAAGCAAGGATCCCTGGTCGACATTGGCGCAGGGGCGGGTTTTCCGGGAATTCCATTAAAGATCATCTGCCCAAACATTCATTTGACCCTGGTTGAAGCAACCAAGAAGAAAACCGAATTTTTGGCCCACCTGGCAGCCAGGCTCGGACTTAAAAACGTTGAGGTTGTCTGGGGACGCGCGGAGGAGGTCCTTTCCACCCGGCGCGAACAGTTTGACCTGGCGGTCGCCCGGGCGGTTGCCGAACTGAACACCCTGGCCGAATACTGCCTCCCTTTCGTTAAAATCGGCGGTCTTTTTGTCGCTTACAAGGAGCTGGCGATCGAACCGGAGATCGAACGGGCTGGCGCCTCCATAAAAAGGCTGGGGGGCCTGGTCAACCGGGTCGACAAGTACGATTCCCGGTCGCTGGTTTTTATCGATAAAATCGCTCCAACTCCGGCTGATTTTCCCCGCCGGAGCGGCATGGCAAAAAAAAGACCCCTATGATATAATCGCGCCATGGCGATAGCATTTGCGGTTGTCAATCAAAAAGGAGGGGTCGGCAAGACCACCACGACGGTAAATCTGGCCGCTTACCTGGCCACTTTCGGTAAAAAGATCCTCCTGGTCGACATTGACGCCCAAAGCAACGCCAGCGCCGGACTTGGCATTGATCGGAGCAATTTAAACCTCTGCCTGTACAACATATTGATCGAAGGGGTCCATGCTCAAGAGGCGGTTTTGAAAAGCAATATCGCCAACCTTGATGTCCTCCCCTCCACTCCCCGCCTGGCAGGGGCTGAAGTGGAGCTGGTTTCAATGTTGCCGCGTGAAACCAGGCTCAAGGATGCCCTAGCCGCGGTCAAAGATCAATATGACTACCTGGTCATCGATTGCCCCCCTTCACTTTCGCTCCTAACGGTCAACGCGCTGACCGCCGCCGACGAAGTGATCGTCCCGATCCAATGCGAGTATTACGCCCTGGAAGGGATCAGCCAGCTGACCCACACGCTGGAGCTGGTTAGGGAGAACTTAAATCCCGGATTAAAGATCAGGGGAATAGTGCTGACCATGTTCGATCCACGGACCCTCCTCTCTTCCCAGGTCGCTGAAGAGACCAGAAAGTATTTTGGCAGCAAAGTGTTTAAAACCGTGATCCCCCGCAATGTCCGCCTGGCAGAGGCCCCCAGTTTCGGCCAACCGATCTTGTTCTACGACCCCGGAAGCAAAGGGGCCGAAGCTTATGAAAATTTATGTCGGGAGGTATTAGATGACAACAGGATCTAACGCGCAAAAAAGAGGTTTAGGCAAAGGGCTTGGGGCGCTTATCCCCCAGGGGTCGGTCTTCATGGGAGGGCGGACAGTCGTTAACGTCGACATTAATTCGGTCATCCCCAATCCGCGACAGCCGCGGACCAACTTTAACAAGGAAATGCTGCAGGATCTGGCCGATTCGATCAAAGCCCAAGGGGTGATCGAACCGATCCTGACCAGGATGCGCAACGGCAAGTATGAGCTGGTGGCCGGAGAAAGGCGTCTTAGGGCTGCCAAACTAGCCGGGATCGCGGCTATCCCTTCTATTGTTAAAGATTTTACCGATGAACAGTCGCTGGAGATCGCCCTGATCGAGAACCTGCAGCGCGAAGACCTTAACCCAATGGATGAGGGTGAAGGCTATGCCCGTCTGGCTTCCGAATTCGGCCTGACCCAGGAAGATATCTCCAAAAAAGTGGGGAAAAGCCGCTCGACGGTCGCGAACATGATCAGGCTCCTCTCCCTTCCCAAGCCGATCAAAGAAAGCCTCCGCCAGAGAGAGCTCTTTATGGGGCACGCCAGGACGCTGCTCAGCCTGGACAGCGAAGCCAAACAGATAGACCTCTGGAAGCAAATGGTCAAGCAAAAAATGAACGTGCGCGACGCGGAAGCGGCCACCCAATCCAACCATCGCAAAAAAACGTCCGCCAAACGAGCCTATTCGCAAAACACCGAATTGAATTCCTTGATCGAGAAGCTGACCAACCGCCTGGCGACCAAAGTAAAGGTCTACGGCACCCCGGAGCGGGGGAGAATTGAGATCGATTATTTCTCGCGCGAAGACCTGGAAAGAGTGATCGATATTATTGAAGGGCGCAAGCGTTAAGCAGGCTTGCCGGCCGCCTGATTGAGGGCGGCGATCGCCCCCTCTACCGTGTTGTTATCTTTGGCCGCGGCGATCAGGGCCTGATATAATTTTTTGGTCTGTTCATCCTCGTTTCGCAGGTTTTTAAACAATATCGCCTCGAAGCTGGCCCTGCTAGCTGGGGGGAGGACCTTATACGTCTCTAAAAAACTTCGGACCTCATGCAGGAGTTTTTCCTCTGGTTTCATTTAGTCATTTTATCATGAATTTGGCATTATAAGATAAATATGTTACAATGACCCCAATTATGGTCAGGATTTTCCCATTCAAAGGGATAATTTACAACAAAAAGAAGCTCGCCAACCTTACCAAAGTCATGGCCCCGCCTTATGATGTTATCAGCCCGGAATTGCAGGAAGAGCTCTACGAAACCAGTGATTTCAACTTTATCAGGTTGATCCTGGGGAAAGAGTTCCTTTCCGACACTATTTATAATAACCGTTATGTACGGGCGGCCGCTTTTTTGCAGGGGTGGCTCCGTCATAAGATCATGCTCAAAGATGACCAGCCCAATATTTATGCCTACGAACAAAAGTTCAAGGCTCAAGGAAAGCCTTATTCCCGTCTCGGCTTTGTCTCTCTCCTCCGGCTGGAAGAACTTGGACGCGGCAAGGTTTTCCCCCATGAGTTCACCTACCCCAAGGCCAAGCTTGATCGGCTCCAGCTAATGCGGGCGTCCAACGCAAACTTTGAGTCGATCTTTTCCCTTTATTCTGATAAAAAAGATAAGATCACAAAAATACTGAAAGCTTTTACCAAGCGCAAGCCGGTGATCGAGGTCAAAGATGCGCTGGGAACGGTCCATCGGCTCTGGCGGGTCGACCGCCTTCCCGGGATCAACAAGATCGTTCAAGAAATGAAAGATAAAGCCGTTTATATCGCCGACGGGCACCACCGCTACGAGGCGGCTCTTCGCTTCCGGGACGAAATGAAACAAAAGAACACCAAATTCTCGGAAGACGAAGCTTATAACCACATCATGATGTACTTTACCCCGCTGGAGGGAGCCGGCCTGGTCGTCCTGCCGATCCACCGGGTCGTTCGTGACCTTCCATTTTTTGATCCAAAACTGTTCGAAGAAAATCTGGCCCAATTCTTTGACGTGTCTGTATTCCAGGCGACCGCAAAAACCACCGAAACCGTCAGAAAGAAGCTAGTCAAAGACCTGGCCAAAGCGGGAGAAAAAGGTCCGGCCTTTGGCCTCTACCTGGGACACAACCGCTTCCTGCTTCTGACCTTGAAAGCCGATCAAAACGTTGACGAGATCGTTGAAGAAGACCGTTCCCCTTCCTGGAAAAGGCTCGACGCCAACATCCTGCATCACGCTGTTTTTGGGAAGATCCTTCACATGGCCCATGAAACCGAAGATAAGATCCTCTATACCCAGAACGACGACGAAGCGGTCGCCATGGTTGACGCCAAAAAAGCGCAACTTGCTTTTCTCCTCAATCCTGTTAAGATCGAGCAGATCATTGAGATCGCCGGCAGTTTCGAGAAGATGCCCCACAAATCGACCTTTTTCTTTCCGAAACTGCTCTCGGGGCTGGTCCTGAATAACTTTGATCATAATGAAAAGATTGTTTAAACAATTTGCGGTTTTTCTGTTTGTGGCTGTGGCCGTCCCAGCCTGGTCAAGCTTTCCGCTCGCTACCGATATCGTCAAAACAACCCCACCCAACCGGACCGGACTGGAAATGGGCTATTCTATATTTCAACCGCAAAGCGGGGAACAAAAACAATTACTTTTTACCATTAAAAGAGGGATCCTGGGAAATCTTGAGTTGGGAGCGGACCTGCCGGTCTCGCTTAGCACCCCGACCGGCCTTCAGGATATTACGCTCAATGCAAAAGTTAAAGTATTACAATTTTCCAAAAGCGAAGGGTTGAGCATTAAACTTTCAACCAAGCTGGCCAATGGATCCCCCTCGTTAGGGACTGGGACAGGTTATCCTGATTATGGAATAAGCGCAATCTTTTCCCAGGGATTTGGCCTGTTGACCGGGCACTTAAACCTTGGCTACACCATGGTCGGGGTCCCGGCCGGAGCGGCCAGCGCCAATTACACCTCATATTCCCTGGAGGTCGAGACCATATATTTTGCTGACCACGGCGAACTGTTTGCCGAGATCGCCGGCAACTCTTCGGTTACTCCCGCCCCCCTGACCTTTCAGCTCGGTTCGCGTTTTTGGCTCGGCGATTACACTCAATTTGTGATCGGCTATGGCAAAGGATTATCGGACAGCGGTTACCAGAGCGCCCTGCAGGTCGGACTGACCACTGAAATATAATTGACCTCGCAATATTAACGGACCACAGCCCATAAATATGCTATATTAATTATATGCTGCAGGTAAACAATTTATCTCTTTCCTTTACCGGACATGATCTTTTTGACAAGATCAGCTTCACCGTTCATAGCGGTGAGCGGATCGGCCTGGTGGGCCGGAATGGCTCGGGCAAAACCACTCTTTTTAAGCTAATTACGGGGGAAATCGCGCCTGAAGAGGGAACGATTTCTCTGCCAAAAAACTATACCGTCGGTTACCTAAAGCAGCATCTTAGCTTTAACGAACCGACCGTTCTCCGGGAGGCCTGCCTCGGCCTTCAGCCAGGAGAAGAAGACCAGATCTGGAAAGCGGAAAAGATCTTGAGCGGGCTGGGTTTTAGCGAGAATGAATTCGACAGATCGCCCGCGGATTTTTCCGGCGGTTTCCAGGTCCGGCTTAATCTGGCCAAAGTCCTCCTCTCCGAGCCGCACCTCCTCCTGCTCGACGAACCAACGAACTATCTGGACATTATCTCGATCCGCTGGCTCAAGAAATTCCTGCAACGCTGGAACAACGAACTGATGATCATTACTCACGACCGTGATTTTATGAACAGCGTGACGACCCATACCCTGGGGATCCACCGGCTAAAGGCCAAGAAGATCGAGGGAGATACCGCCAAACTTTTTGCGCAGATCGCGGTGGAAGAAGAAAGCTACGGCAAAACCCTGCAGAAGGAACAAAAAAAACGCGAAGAGGCGATGGAGTTTATCAACCGTTTCCGCGCCCAGGCGGCCCGCGCCAGCCTGGTCCAATCCCGGATCAAAGCGCTGGAAAAAATGGGGATGAAGGAAGAGCTGGTCAAAGTCTCCGAACTGGGCTTTCGCTTCAATTCTGTCGAGTTTGAAGCCAACTATTTAATGCGGGCAGGAAATATTACTTTCGGATACATCCCCAACCGGCTTTTGATCGAGAATTTATCGATCGATATCGGCAAAAACGACCGGATCTGTGTTATTGGCAAGAACGGCAAGGGAAAGTCGACCCTGC
Organism: Candidatus Margulisiibacteriota bacterium; assembly: GCA_018822365.1. NCBI lineage: Bacteria > Bacillati > Candidatus Margulisiibacteriota > Candidatus Margulisiibacteriota bacterium. The sequence goes on along the minus strand of JAHJKL010000084.1, from coordinate 15,766 downwards.
TGCGGCTTTTGGCCGGCGAACTCCAGCCACAAGTAGGAGAGATCAACCGCCACCCGGACTGCAGGATCGGTTACTTCGGCCAAACTAACATTGAACGGCTGAATCTAAAGCTAACCATTGAAGAAGAGTTGCACCAATTGCGGCCGGACATGAAATACAGCGATATCAGGAAGACCTGCGGGGCGATGATGTTCACCGGCGACCTGGCCCTAAAAAAGATCTCTGTCCTCTCCGGCGGCGAAAAAAGCCGGGTCACCCTGGGGAAGATCCTCCTCTCCCCCACCAACCTCCTCCTGCTCGACGAACCGACCAATCATTTGGACGTAGAATCGTGCGATTCCATGATCGCCGCCATGGATGAATTCCCCGGCGCGGTCATTATTGTGACCCACAGCGAAATGTTCCTCCACCATCTGGCCAATCGACTGATCATTTTTAATGAAGACCGGGTCTTTGTTTTTGAGGGGAGCTACCAGGAATTCCTGGACAAGATCGGCTGGGAACCGGATGCACCCAAAAAAGCCAAAAAGTCCGCCAGGCACAAGGAACCCAAACGGACCGACCACAGCAAACAACGCCAGGCGATCATTAGCAAGACGGCCGAAGTTGAGAAAAGGATCGACGAAGAAGAACTGGCGCTGGAAGCGGTCAATCTTGAGATCGCGCAAGCCAGCGGCAAAAAGAGCGGCGCGGAAATTCAACAATTACAGATCAGCGCCCATCAGCACCAGCAAGCGGTCGACAGCGGGTATAAAGAGCTTGAAACCCTGATCGCAGAGCTCGACGCCTTTGACCGGAACAATCTAACGTTTCCGGTTTAACTTGTGGGTTCTGGGGGACAGGGACTTGAACCCCGATTCTCGCCTCCAAAGGGCGGTGTCCTACCAATTAGACGATCCCCCACTGATCCGTCAAAATTATACTATTTCCCTTGAAATTCTGCAATTTTTTAGACGATAAAGACTTGACATGAAGATCCAAAACAAACCTCCGTCGACCAGACCTCGCCTGACGCCTGTTATCAACCGGGCGATCGACAGGGCCGCGGCCCGGCTGTTCCCTGACGCCGGCCAATTCCATCCTAAACGGCCAATTCCGGCCGGCGGACCTTTTGACCGATTGAATATCCCGGTTGTTAAAATGACCGGCGAAGATGAGTGGAGCGGCTCATTCCAACTTGCTGGCTCTCAAACAAAATTCGCGGAAGATCTTTTCACCTTTTTTAGCCAAAACCAGCCGCAGGCTAATTTAGGCCGGCTGAAAAAAGCGCTTGAGTTTTCGGATTTAAACGGCAGCCTGCCCAATAAAGCACTGGGGATAGAGTTGCTGATGAGCTGGGGAGCCTCCCCTGATTCCGTCGCCGCTTTCATTGTACTTGATACTCCCCTGGCATTATTAAAGGAAAACAATTTTGACTCAACCCTATTAAATATTATTGCCAAGGTCGAGTTTCTCTCCCGGTTTACCTTTAACCAGGATCATGGCATAAAACAAGGCGGATTATTTATTAAAATGCTGACCGAACTCGAAGAAGACGTTGATATTATGCTCCTTGTGACCGCCCAAATCTTCTCTGAGCTCGCTTTCCATGCCGGCAAAGGGATCCATCCTTTATCATCATATGCCACTCAGGCTTTTTCTCCCTTCCTCAAGGTTCTGCACTTTTCGGCCCATGCCAAACAACTCGACGACCTTGCATTTTTAAGCTCTGATCCGGATAGATATGAGAAAATCGCCTCCTCAACCTACAGCGGAGCTTATCAAGTGGGCCCGATCCATTTGTCTGATGAATTAAGGACTGTAGCGACTTTATTGGCTGAGGAATTAAATTCCTTTACCTTTTCCTGGAGATTGAAAGGATTGTGGAGCATCGCCAACAAGCCCCGCGCTGTCCATGACCTGCTTGGCATAAGCTGTATCACGGCCTGTCCCGATGAATGCTATACAGCCGTTAACAGTCTTACCGAGATCATGAATAAACTTGGATACAAATGGCAGCCAGAAAAGTATACTGATTACATAAAATTCCCCCGCGGCAAGGACCTCAAGGTTTTTTCCAATGACAACGAACAATACTATCAGGCGCTCCATTGCGCTTTTATGAATGAGGAAGGGACCGAAGTTGAGATCCAGGTCAGATCGGCCGAAATGGAACGCAAAGCCTTGGTTGGCGCCTGTTCTCATATCAGCTACAAACTTGCCCAATTCGGCTTTGAAGGATTCTGCCTTGATGCCCCGACCGCGCGCGCAATATACGAAGCAACCCACTTTGACCTCCAGAGCAAAGGATATGCTTATGTTTATGATGACAACGGAAAGCTATACGATGTTGGGCCCAAAAAAGGGGCCGCCAGGGTTACCGTGCTTGATTTTGCCTTTCGTAAGTCCGCTGTTTTTGGCAGCCGGGTGATCGGTGGAATTATCCGAAGGCCCTTATCGGATGGCTCTATTACGGAAAAAACAGTTGGCCTGGACAGTCCCGTTGAAAGCGGCGATACAATTTCACTGATCTTAAGTAAAGAGGTGCAGCCGATCAACCGCGTCAGGTATGACGCGGCCAGAACACAACTTGCCGCTTCCTCGCTTGAACTGCTCGCTGCCGGAGTAACAGACTTTTCCCTGCTAAGCTTAAATCGTTACTCTACATCAGGCAAAAAAGCCTTTGGAGAATTGGTCAAACAGTGGGAAGCCGAGATCTTTGATATATTTGACCGCGCTTGCCCGGTCAACTGCGAAAATACTCGCAAGATTCATTATTCCCGGGCCAGGTTGACCAATCAAGCCGGCTTCCATGACGAGGAGACCTTCTATGCCGCCCTTGGCCTCAATAAAGGGACAGAAAACCTTATCCTGAAGCGAACGAGCAGAATGCTGCAAGAGGCCTCCGTTGTAACCGGTTGGAAAGGAAAGACTATTTATGTGTTGTTCAACAACAACTATCGCGGCGCGCTCGTCCGGCTATTTACTTTTCTAGCCGCTACCAGCTCCCGGGTTGATTCCTTCAATTTACACACAAGCGAAGGCGCCTACAGCCTGGCGGAATTTTCACTGGGGTCGCTGGATCAACAAATAGCCGACAATTTTACCGGCCGGTTGATCAATCTATATAAACATACCAGCGCGTCAAACCCTTTTCCAACCCGTCGGCAGCAAATAGAGATCAAGCTCCGAATTTCACCAAAAGAGCTGGCAATGGCGGTTGAATCGGTGATCTCTCTTGGGGAAAACATCGCATCCTTCACGACAAAAGAAAAATTCCTCTCCAGCGGACTGGAAATCACCGTTGTTGTTCTTTCCAGCGCCTCGCCCGGGCATATAGAAAGCAGGCTGAAAAAGCAAAGTAACGGACAGATTAAAAGGATCAAACTCCGGACTGTCGTCTAAAGTTCGTGACAAGAAGCTCTGCCAGTTCCGGGGTTAAAACCTGGCCTCTTCTGGCCATGACCAATTTAACTCCGGCCAGGAATTTTTCTAGATCAACCCTTCCCTTTTCTCCCCAGGCAAAGTTCGGCACACACTTCGCGATCATCCCGCCGCCAAAAACATTGGCCCCAAGCCCGATCACCGCACCGGTCGGGATAAGGCTCCCAATCCCCAGCTTGACGTGATCACCGATAAGACAGCCCAGGAACCGCTCTCCGCTGTCTAGCGTCTCGCCGTTTATCGTCATCTTTACCGTCCCGTAAGTGTTTTTAAGGTTGGAGTTGGTCGTTCCCGCCCCCAAATTGACCCACTCCCCAATATATGAGTGGCCGATAAAACCATAATGCGCTTTGTTAGAATAACCGTGAAATATCGAATGGGTCACTTCTCCGCCAATCCGGCACTCCGGCCCGATGTAAAGCGGCCCGCGCAGATAGCTTTGCGGCCGAACGACCGTATTGGCCCCGATATAGATCGGTCCGCTCCGGGCGTCGAGCACCGCCAGCGCTTCAATTTGCGCCCCTTCTTCGATCAAAATATTTTCCGGCGCGTATAGGACCGCTGTAGGATGGGCCAGCCCTTTGATCTTTGTCCCAATAACTTTCAGGTCTTTCTCCAGGGCCCCCTTCAGGCCGGAGATAAGTTCCCAGGGATGGTTGATCTCCGGATGTTCCCGCAGGGTAAGAGCGCCGCAACGCAGCGCTTCAGCTTCGCGCAGATAAGTTAATGGGTAAAAATTCTCTTTGTTCATTCGGCTTTCCTTTTATATTTCGGATCTTCAAAGCTGTAGGTAAAATGGGTGTGCGTTTCGTAGCGCCCTTCCAGGATCGCGATCACGTCTTCAATAAAAACCAATTCTTCGTCGGTCGGGATCACATATACTTTAACCGGAGAATCGTCAGTGGTGATCAATGATTCCTTGTCCCTGGTATTAGCCGCGGCGTTCCGCCTGCTGTCCAGGATGATGCCGATGTTTTCCAGCCCCCCCAAGACCCGCTCGCGAAGACGGAAATTCCGCTCTCCTCCGCCGGCGGTAAAAACGATCGCGTCTACCCGGCCCAGCGCCGCCGAGTAAGCTCCTATATATTTTCGCAGTCGATAGGCTTCGATCTGCTGGGCCAGCTTTGCCCGGTGGTCGCCGTCATCGGCCGCCTTATCAACATCGCGCCTGTCCATGAATTTGCCGGTGATCCCAAGCAGTCCGCTCTTTTTATTCAATATCTTTTCCAGTTCTTCAACGTAAAACCCTTCTTTCTCGATCATGAACAAAATGATCGACGGATCAAGGTCGCCGCAGCGGGTCCCCATCACCGCCCCTTCCAACGGTGTCAATCCCATGCTGGTATCAACCGAGATCCCTCCCTTTATCGCCGTGACACTAACCCCGTTCCCAATGTGCATGGTGATCAGATTGGTCTCAAGCGGGGTTTTCCCCATCAGGGCCGCGGCCCGCCGCGAAACATAAAGGTGGGAGGTTCCATGAAAACCATAGCGCCGTACCCCGTACATTCCGTACCATTCGTAAGGTACCGCATACAGATAGGCTTGCTCCGGCATCGTCTGGTGAAAAGCGGTGTCAAAAACAGCGACGTGGGGGATGTCGGGCAGAACTTCTTTAGCCGCTTCAATTCCCATAATATTTGGCGGATTATGGAGCGGGGCCAGGTCCTGCACTTCCTTGATCGCCGCCAATACCTCGTCGTTGATCATGACCGAACTTTTAAATTTTTCTCCGCCATGGACAACCCGATGGCCAACCGCCACGATCTGGCTTAGATCGCCAAGGATCCCATATTGCTGATCGGTCAAAACTTCAATGATCGATTTCAAAGCGCAGCGATGGTCCTGACATTCAAATTCTTTTTTCACTTCACCCTTGCCGGGAAGGGTAAAAGAGAGAAAAGAGCCGGAAATCCCGATCCTTTCCACCTCACCACTGGTCATGGATTTTCTTTCCCCCGATTTATACAGCTTAAACTTGACCGAAGAGCTACCGCAATTTAAAGCCAAAATTATCATATATCTTTCCCTTTCTATCAATAATTACCGCCCGGGCGGCTAGTTTCTCTGCCAGCGCCATCCCCTTTTCCGGTCCAAGCACAAAGATCGCGGTCGCGAGAGCATCGGCGATCGCCGCGTCCTGCGCGATAACGGTCACCCCTAAACATTTTTCGGCTTTCTGGCCGCTGCGCGGATCGATAATGTGGCCCGGCTGCTCGTATCCGCCGGAAGTCGCCAGTGTTTCTCCGTCATTTAAAATAACCGCGCCGAGGATCCTGTCACGCCCCCCCGCGCCGGTTAACCGCGGGTCAAGAACCCCGATCTTCCAGGAGCGGCCGATAGCGGCAATGGAGGACCGCATGTCGACCAGCGTTTTATTCCCTTTTTTCCCTCCCAAAAGTCGCTTGATCTTTTCGATCGCAAATCCCTTGCCGATCCCGCCAAGGTCTATCTTCATCCCCTTCCGAGCGAGAAAAACCGTTTCCGCCTGGCTGTTCAATTTAATCTCGCGCCAATTCCCATGTTCTCCCAAAGAAATATCAAAGGCGCCACCCGAAAGATCGGCGATCAAAAGCGAGAGGGCTATAACATCAAAGGTCTCACGGGAAACTTTTACCGGATTTAGTCCGGCCGCCAGGTTGATCGCCGCAACTTCACTGCTGGGATCAAACCGGTTAAAAAGATCGTTCAAACGCCGGGCCTCAGCGATCGCCACCTCCCGGCCATCCCCCTTGACCCGCAATGCCGTCCCCATGGTATAAATTGTTTTTTCTCCTGGATACAATAAAAACAGGCTAAGCCCAAGAATGGAAACGATCAATACAATTAGTACCAGGTATTTATTCATGGAATTATTATCACTATAATGATATAATATATATACAGATTAATCAATTGTATGAACAAGGTCAAAGGGCTAAAAAATAAAGATCTCCTCGGCCTCAAAGACCTCTCCCTAGAGGAACTTCAGCTTATTCTAAAGACCGCTATTTCCATGAAAGAGGTCATTAGCCGACCGATCCCCAAGGTCCCCACGCTCCTGGGCAAACACCTGGTCACTCTTTTCTATGAACCTTCAACCCGGACCAGGACCTCATTTAATATGGCAGCCAAGGTTCTCTCCGCCAACATCACCAATGTCGCCTTATCGTCATCGAGCATCTCTAAAGGGGAAAGCCTGATCGACACCGCAAAAAACCTGGAAGTGATGGGGGTTGATGCGATCATTATCCGCCATAATATGGCCGGCGCGGCCCACCTGCTGGCCAGCCAAACCAGCGCCTGCGTGATCAACGCCGGGGACGGCTGCGACGAACATCCAACCCAGGGGCTGCTGGATATCTTTACGATGATCGACAAAAAGAAGAGCGTCAAGGGGAAAAAAGTCCTGATAGTCGGTGACATCGCCCATTCGCGGGTAGCCAAATCAAACATCTGGGGGTTAAACAAACTGGGGGCAGAGGTCGTAGTTGTTGGCCCTCCCACCCTGATGCCGGCCGGGATCGAAGGATTAGGGGTCAGGGTTTCCTATGACCTGGACAAGGAATTAAAAGAGGCCGAGTTTGTTAATATGCTCCGGATCCAGCGGGAGAGGATGGACAAAGGGTTCTTCCCCTCGATCAATGAGTACGCCGAGCTTTACGGGCTCAACGCCGAACGTCTGAAAAAAGCCAGACCCGATCTGGTCATTATGCACCCGGGACCGATCAATCGGGGGGTAGAAATGACGTCAGAGGTGGCCGACGGCCCCAATACGGTCATCCTTGAACAGGTTACCAACGGGGTCGCGGTCAGGACCGCCCTTCTCTTTTTACTGCTTAGCGGGAAAAACCAGTCTACTTCAGCGTGATCGCCTGGACCGGACAAGCATCCGCGCAGGCCCCATTTCCATCGCAAGCTTCAGGCCGGGCTAATTTGGAAACATTATCCGCCAGGTCTAAGGCTTGTTTTGGGCAGACATCAATACAAATGCCGCACCCGGTGCATGTCGTCTCATCAATTACCGCTTTTTGTCCTGCTGCCATGTTATTTTACCCCTTTCATCAAATGGATCTCGTCTAATTTTCGCCGGACTTCTTTTATTTTGTTCCCGGCTAATGGATATAAATTAATTATAGCAAATGCCAGGCCAAAGGCAATCATCGGGATCACGATGACCAGGGCCGATATCCCGGCATAAAAAGCTTTTGGCTGGGTAAAGACATATGGGTTGTAACCGCATAATAAAAAGATCGAGCTGATCGTCAACGACTGGATCACAATGGCAAAGCGGCTCACAAATGAGCGGATGCCAAAGAACATCCCTTCCCGGCGCCGGCCAGTCGCTACCTCGTCCTCATCAATAATATCGGAAAGGACCACGTCAGAAACCATCAGATAGCCGGCCAGCGAAGCGCCAAACAGGGCTGCGGCCAGCATTACAATATTAGAGGCGCGGCTAAAGAGCAAAGGAGAAAGGCTTAGCGCCATTGCGGCAACGGCGGCCATCATCGCGACTTTTGCGCCCTGACGGACAATGATCATCCGCCAGACAAAAAGCATGGGAAAAGCAATAAAAAAGGCCAAAGCGAATAACAGCGTGACTTCCTGAGGGCTTCTCTCCAAAACATATTTTACGTAAAACGGGATCGAAGCCAGCAAGGTAATGAAACCAAAGGAGATCATCAAATCGGCCGCGACATACAGCATAAATGATCGGTCCGCCAAAGTCACCTTCAAAGCCTGGAACAAAGGAAGCGACGGCTCCCGGCTAAACTCCTTCTTTTCCCGGCAGCCAAACAGCGTGATCAGCCAGAGCAAAGTGATCATCAGGCCAAAAAACAACCCCATGTTTTCCCAGCCAAACTTCGTAAAGATCTGCGGGGGGATAGCGATTCCGAATAAAAAACCAAGCAAAGCAAAGCCCTGGCGAAAAATATTGACCAGGGAGCGCTCTTTTAGCCCGCTAAACATCTCGGGAAAAAGCGAGGACCAGTTTAAAACCACGATCGTGTAGAAAGCGTCAAACAAACAGATCAGGGTGACGAAGTAAAGGAACAGGAAATACGGCTCGTCAAGGCCAAAGAAAGGGGCTCGCCATAAAAAATAAAAAGCCAGGCCAAGCGGGATCGCGCCTAACAAGATATAAGGAATCCGGCGGCCGAACCTGGAGTGGGTCGAATCCGACAAAAATCCGGCGAGCGGGTCATTGAGCGCGTTCCAGAGGCCGTAGATGAACATGGCGGACCCGGCCATATAGACCGGGAGCCGCATCACGTCCACATAATAAAAAATAATATAAGCGGCAAAGATCTGATAAGCTAACGAAGTGGCAAAAGCTCCAAGGCTGTAGTTTAACTTTTTGAACATTCGTTAAATATTTATCGCGTCTACCGGACAGGCGCCGGCAACATCTTCCAGACTGCAGTTTTCGCTGTCATTTTTGATCGCCTGGGCTTTTCCTTCTGAAGTCATGGTAAAAACATCCGGGCACATATCAACACAAACACCGCATCCGATACAGAGAGCTTGGTCGACTGAAACCATCGTTATCCCTCCTTGTCTTATTTAAGATTTAAAAGCTGGGAAATCTTCGGTTTATCAAACCCAACCACGATCTGGCCGTCGATCTCCAGGACCGGGACCCCCATCTGCTTGGATTTGGCGATCATCTCCTGCGCCGCGGCCTGGTTGACCGAAACATCAATGTCAGCAAAGACGATCGAATGCTCGGTTAAAAAACTTTTGACCATCTTGCAATATGGGCAGGTTGGGGTCGAATATACTTTGACGGTCGCCATATCTCGCCTCCTTATGCCTGGTTGATCTCGTTGAGCAATTCATTGACATCAAGGCCATGGACTTCGGCCGCCTGGGCAATGGTCTCGCCGGAGGCGATGACGCAGCCGATACAATGCATCCCTTTCCCCATTAAAACCGCCGCGATGTGCGGCTTCTTCTTTAGGGCATCGGCGATCGTCGTTTCGGCGGAGATCGTTTCTTCCATGATATAAATTATATCATATTATTGCAGGGCGATAAACTGGCCGACTATTTGCTCCATCGCCAAGTTAACGGGGGGAGAGAGCCCTTCGCCAAAACCAACCGCTTCGGGCTGAACCCCCAAAACAAGGACCTGCAAAACAGGTATGATCTGAACCAGATGCTCGGCAAAGGTTTTTAAAGAAAGGTCATGGGTGGAGAACCCCTTTAGCAGGATTTCGGCGGAATTAAACAGGGCAATAGTTCCCGGTGCGGCGCCAAAATCAGCCGCGTCAATGATCAACAAAAGGTCCGGCTCAAGCCCGGCAATTTTGCCAATGTAGTTTTCCGGGGTCGTTCCGGCATCGATCAGCGGGTATTTGACAAAACCGCGATCAATTAACTTGCTGATAATAAGCGGGCCGAGCGCGTCATCTTTTTTAAGCAAGCTGCCAACTCCCATGACCACGGTCCTCTCCCCAAGTAAAGTTTTTAAAGCTACCACTGCTCGGTAATGATCATTTCGCGCCGGCAATTTGGGCAAAGAAGCCGGAGGTGCCCGCCCCGGCGGTGGGGAGTCTTTTCCGGCTGCGAAGAATAAAGCTTAAGCTCGGCCCCCCTCGCCATCAGCAGGGTAGGATTGGCATAGAGCAAATGCCCGACTTTTTTAGCGAGGAATCGGAGTTGGTCTTCCGGGGCCAGGACCCCGCCGCAATGTTCGCACAGGACGAGTTTTTTTGCCGAACTGGTCGTTGACTTGCTTCGGTCATAGGTCGATAATTCGTATTCGGCGGTCAACTTTATCCCCTTTTCGGTGATGCAGGCCCGTTCGCACTCCCCGCAGTAGATGCACTGGTCCTGGTGATGAATCAGTGTCCTGGTCTTGTGATCGTCGATCACCTCGATCGCCCTGGCCGGGCAAACCTCGGCGCAGGCACCACAACCGACACACTCCTGTTCATAGAATTGCGGTTTGCCTCTAAAACCGGGCGGGACCGGCGATGGAACAAACGGATAACGCCTGGTATAAGGGCCTAAAATAATGGCCCGAATAGCCTCGACCAGGATGCGGAGCTGGAAAAGACCGGGCAACTTCATTAATTAACCCCCAAGATCAATTTTCCGTAACCAGTCCCATTAAAAACCGAGATCACGGCCGGATTGATCAAGTATTGGCTGACCAAAGGGACAAAAAGTCCGATCCCGAAACAAACAAAGGCCAATACGACCAGTGGCATGATCATGGTCAACGGAGTTCGCTCTTTAACTTCAGAAGCGACCGGGCCAAAAAACACACCTTTTAACAACTTAAGATAAGCCGCCAAAGTCAGGATACTGCCGGCGACGACGACCAAGGCCATAAAAATGTTCCCCGCCTGGGCAAACGCAAAGATAATAAATAGTTTGCTCCAAAACCCATTGAAAGGAGGAAGCCCAGAGATCGCCAGCGCGCCGATCATTGCCGTCGCTGCAATGATCGGGATCCGCGAAAATAATCCGCCAAGCTTTGTTAGGTCCCTTGTCCCGGTCCCCTTTTCAACCGCTCCGGCATTGAAAAAAAGCAACGGCTTGATCAAAGCATGGTTAAAAGCATGGAACATCCCTCCCATCAAGCCAAGAGGGGTCGCCAAGGCAAAAGCCGCAATTATTGTGCCGATATGGGAAATGCTGGAATATGCCATTAAGCGCTTGATGTCCTTCTGGCCGACAGAAAGTATCCCGCCGATCAAGATCGATATGGCGCCAAGGGCCATCAGAGCCAGAGAACCTTGGGGGGTTAGCCCAATGACATTAAAAATAATTCTAACTAAAGCATAAATTCCCAAGGTTTTAATAAAGATACCGGAAAGAAGGGCCGAGATCGAACTTGGCGAAAGAGCATCCGGCAGCCAGCTATGAAAAGGGACCAGCGCCGCTTTAGTCCCAAAGCCGGCAATAAAAAGGGTCAAGACCAGGCTTTTTACCCTCGGATCGACGGCGGCAAAAGATTGTGAGATCACCGCCATATTAAAGCTGTTGGTCAATCCAAATATTATGCCAATGCCGATTAATATCAAAAGAGAGGAGATCTCCCCAAGAATAAAACACTTGAAAGCCGCCTCGATCCCTCTTTTATTGTCCCCGAATATAATTAACGCGTAAGCTGAGAACGAAGCGATCTCCATAAAGACAAACAAAGTAAAAATATTGCCGGTCAAAAGCAGGCCATTTATGCCGGCGATCATAATAAGAAGAAGGGCGAAGTAGCTTTCCCGTTTAGGATAGTTCTGCATGTATTTGATCGAATAGATCATCGCCAGCCAGCCAATAAAGTTCGACATTAAAAGGAAAAGATGGTTCAAGCCGTCCAGGACCAGGCAGCTCCCTCCCAACAAAAGCGATCTTTCAACATTGAACAAAACGATAGAATTATACGGCCTGACAAAATAAAGCCCCAATGAAAAGATGAACAATAAAAAAACAGCCAGGTTCGCCGCGGCAACAACTCCTGGTTTTTTTTGTCGGGACAAGAGAAGAACCAACAACGCGGACGCCAAAGGGATAACGATAAACGCCGGCAATAAAAAGGTCATCCGTTCAGCTCCTTCATTTCATTGACATCCAGACTGCTAAATATTTTTTGCGCCCTGGTCAGGACCGCCAAAGATACCAGGGTTACCGCCAGAATTATCATGGTCGTCCCCCAATGCCTGTAGCCAAGCAGAACCAGGAAAAGATCAACGGCAAACTCCATGATCAACAATCCAACGATAATTTTATAGATATTCCTTTTGACCATCACGCAATACAGGCCGATAAAAAAAACAACTAAACAGCCTCCGTATTCAACCATTTATTCGGGCTCCTTTGTTTTGTTGCTTCGGAGAATCGACATGGCCGCGATCATCGCCACCGCAATGATCACCAGCATTCCTAATACATCATAGAGCCGGACCGTCTTTAAATATTCCGTTGAAAGCCTCAAGGGTGAGGGAAAGGCGCAAAACACCGGCCAGAACAAATAAAAAGCCGCCAAAACAAAGCCGGCTAATCCAAGATAGCCAAAGAGCGAACCTGGCGGCTCTTTTTCCCTAAAGATCCTGTTTATTTCCAAATTGTTTTTTATTAACCAGATGATTCCGCCAATAACCGCCAGATGGAATAGAGCAAATAGATACAAGGAAAACAGAAGAAACACACTGACCAGGCAGATGCCGATCCCAGCCAGGGCAATAGTTGAGCGGCGCAGATCCGTTGTCTCTGCGGCTATTAGCGCGCAAATAATTGCGATCAATATTATTCCGTTCAGGATCATTATTTAACTCCTAAAACATAATTAAACCGACTAAAACAATCCCGGCCAGCAACCAGGCGACATAATTCTGGAGCAAGCCATTATGGCAGGCGCGCGTAATATCGGAAAGCCATTTTACCGCCGCCGCGGTTGAATCATACGGCTTGATCTTTTCACTTAACTGGTATATTTCCTTGAACGGCTCGGTTTCCTTGACCGTATTGTAAAATTCGACCCCGGTCACCCGAGTCTCGGCTTCCGGCAGGATCTCTCCCCCAACATATGGCAGTTTAACAGTTGTCCGGCTTGCTCCACCCAGCCAATATAAGATCAACCCCAGTAAGATTCCCCCGGCTATTAATAGGGTCGCTGCCCCGGAATTCCATAAGCCGGTGATCGAGACGCCCGGGATCGCCGGCAGGATCAGATAATTTAATGGGAAATACATAAAGACCCCGAACAATACACAAATCGCGGCAACAATTCCCATTGGCAAAAGCATGCTCCAATGAACCTCTTTTGCCTGTTTGGCTTCATTGGTCCCGGGAGTTAAAAATACCGCGTGGATGATCTTCACAAAGCTAGCCAGGGTCAAGGCACTGCCAAACATCGCCGCTGCCAGCCAGAGAAAGCTCAGTTTCCCCAGATCAAGCAAGCCAAGATAGATCAGCCATTTGGAAGCAAAGCCATTGAATGGAGGAATTCCCGAGATCGACAGCGCGGCAACCAGGGCAAACCCGAACGTCCAGGGCATAACAGACGCCAGGCCTCCTAATTCCCTTAAATCATCTGTCCCGGCCTGCTGCTCCACCGATCCCGCGACCAGAAAAAGCAAGTATTTATATAAGGCATTGTTGATCAAATGAAAAAGCCCGCCCGCTATCGCGACCGGAATGCCGCTCCCGATCCCCAGGATCATGTAGCCGACCTGGGAAACGGCATGGTAAGAAAGGAGTTTCTTCATTTTGTGCTGGACCAGCGCCGCCATAACGCCGAACATGATAGTGGCGGAGCCGATCAGCATCAAAACAATTGAAATAAAAGAATTTGGCACCATGACATAAACGTCTAAACAGAGCCTGGCCAGCAAATATATCCCCAACAGTTTGTCCAGGGAAGCGGGAAGGAAAGCCAGCCCGGTAGCCGGGGTCGTTTCGGCGGCGGCCGGGACCCAAAAGTGGAGGGGGAGCGCGCCAACTTTTGCCAGAATGCCGACCAATAGAAAAACGAAAGAGAGAATGGCAACCGCGCTGGTCAGCTGGACCTTAACCACGCCGATCATCGGGGTCGCGGTCAGCGCGGAAAGGATCCCAATGCCGCAGAGCATGAGAGCGTCAGACCCGCCGACCAAAAGAAGGGTCTTTTGGGCCGCCTCCCCACCTTTTTCGACGTCAATACCGATCAGAAGATAAAGCAAGACTCCCAACCCGCCCCAAAAAAAGATCAATAAAATAAAGTCGGCGGCAAAGAAATAACCGGCCGACAATCCCAAAGAGAGCATAATGTAGGCATAATATTCCGCGAGCCGGGGTTTACCGCTCATGTAAACGATCGAATATATTATGACCAGCAGGGTCAAGAGTGAGGCCAGGACAAAAAGGGCGCTCCCCAAAAAATTGGTCCTAAGATCGAGGACCGGAACAAAAACAGTCGGATTAAAATAGACCGATACGGCCAGACCAAGCGTTGCCAGCGCGCCGGCAAGGGCAACCCAACCGGCAAAGCGGCGTGCCACAAGGCAAATAATCCCGATAATGATCGGCACTCCTAATACGGCAAGCAGCATTTTGTTAACTCCTGGCTTTTCGCCTGATCTCTTCGGTTCGTCCCTGGCTAAGCCTGACCAACTCTTCGCCGGTCAATAATGTTTTATTGTTTTGCGAGTCGATCGCCGCCATTCTTTCGGTACAACAATAGCAGGGATCGACCGCCGCGGTGATCAAAGCGGCGTCGGAAATCTTCTGGCCAATAACCGTTTTCTTAAATGAAGGAACGTTCATGAACGAAGGGGCCCTGATCTTGTGCCGCTCTGGATTGTTGGAGCCGTTCGAGCGGCTATAGTGGAAAACTTCGCCGCGCGGCGCTTCATGTAAGCCGATCCCTTCGCCAATGCCGATCTCCCTGATCTCGGCCGCGATCGGCCCGGGGGCCAGTTTCTTTAATGATTGGCGGATGATCTTGGCCGACTCAAGGATCTCCAGCAATCTGACGACCGACTTGGCGTAGACATCCCCTTCCTGCAGGACGATCGCTTCGAATTCAACTTCCTGATAATTGGCATAGGGGAGGTCCTTCCGGTTATCGATCGCCAGGCCGGACCCGCGGGCGACCGGACCAACCACCCCCAGATCGATCGCGTCCTGTTTTTTCAAGATCCCGATATTTTTTGTCCTGGCCTGGATGATCGGATCTTCGGAGACCGACTTAGCGAGCATGGCGGTAAATTTTTCCACTTCATCAATCGCCCGGAGCAGGCCCGGAACATCTTCTTCCCTGATATCCCGCCTGACCCCCCCTACCCTGAACATATTGTAATGATTGCGGTTCCCCGAGATAACTTCAAATATGTCCAGGACCGGTTCGCGGTATTTCCAGGCCCACATAAAGACGGTGTTGTAGCCGATAAAATGTCCGGCCAGCCCGACCCACAGCAGGTGGCTGTGGATCCGCTCCAGCTCGCCAATGATCATCCTGATATACTTCGCCCTCTCCGGAACCTGGATTCCGGAAATGTTCTCCACCGCCTGCGTAAAGGCAAAAGGATGAGAGGTGGAACAGATCCCGCAGATCCGCTCGACCAGAAATACCCCCTGGTCATAGGTTTTGTTCTCGAGCAACTTCTCCACTCCCCGGTGGTTATAGCCGACCCGGACATCGGCATCAACCACCGTTTCGCCGTCAACATAGAACTTAAAAAATTCCGGTTCTTCCAGCAGCGGGTGGAACGGCCCGATCGGTATAATATTCTGTTTAGCCATCGGGGCTCCCCGGTAATTCGTTCTCTGATCCAAAGGTTTTTTTGCGGAGCGGATACTCTCCGGCCGGCCAGTCGTCCGGCAAGAGAAGCCTCTCCAGGCGGGGATGTCCGACAAAAAAAAGTCCGAACAT
>JAHJKL010000083.1 GCA_018822365.1 Candidatus Margulisiibacteriota bacterium | reverse complement strand
GGCAAAAGCTTCAGGAACCTTTCGGCCCTTCAGGACCGCTAATCCTTCCATTGTTGTCCCGCCGGGAGATGTCACCATTTCCCGCAGTTTTCCCGGCTCGACCCCGCTTATTATCGCGGTTTTTGCCGCGCCGTAAACCGTTTGCAGGGTCAGTTTTTTAGCCAGCTCTCTGGGAAGGCCGTTCTTCCTGCCCCCCTCGATCAGGGCTTCGATCACTGCGTAAATATAAGCCGGACCCGAACCGGAAAGTCCGGTGATCGCGTCAAACCATTTTTCAGGCACAACCACAGTTTCACCAACCAGTTTGAAGATCTTTTCCACTTGCTTAAACTGGCCCGGGGTCACCCCGTTTCCTTTGACCAGGGCAGATATTCCCGCTCCGACCAGGCAAGGATTGTTTGGCATCACCCTGACCACCGGCGAACCGGGAATATTTTTTTGCAAACTTGATAGCGGAATACCGGCCGCAATCGAAACGACCAGTTTCTTGCCCAGGCCTTTCAAATCGGCAATGACCCCTGCTATTTGCTGCGGCTTGACCGCCAGCACGACCACTTCCGCTTCGTCATATGCTTCTTTATTGCCGGCGGCAATTTTAACAGAGTATTTTTTGCTCAATAACTTCAGGCGGGCCCGATCAATGTCGGAAATTATGACCTGACGCGACGGCAAACGGCTGATCAGCGCTTCCGCCATTTTCCCGGAACCGATAAAGGCTATCTTCATCTTGAAAAGAACGAGTCTCTTTTTCCTTCCTGGATCTCTTCACCGATGTTCCCGCGGTCTTCGCTGGAATTTATTCTAATGGCGCTGGGAGTGAACAAAAAGATCGAATCGCCGATCTTCATCATATGGCCGTCAATAGCGTAGGCGGTCCCGCAAACAAAGTCGATCAGCCTGGTCCCCTCCGACGGATCAAGATGCTTCAGGCTGACGATCACCGGATTGCCTGATCGTAGGCCGGCAGCAATATTCAACGAGTCCTCATAGATCTTGGGCTCAAAGAAACCGATCTCGTATTCTCCATCCATTTTTGGGGCTTCCTTTTTAACCCGGATAAAATGGTCTAATTTCACCTGTTGAGTGTTCTCGCTGATCTCGTCGAAATCTTCCCCTTCCAGACCGATAAACCGTTTTGCCCGCATTAAAATATTGTCTGTCATCTTTTATCCTCCCTTGGCAAATATTGCCCGGCCAACCCTGACCAGATTGGCCCCTTCCTCGATCGCGATCTCATAGTCGCTTGACATTCCCATAGAGAGATAACGCATCTCAACCGACGGCATATCAAGACCCTGAACTTTTTCGAACAGTTTTTTTAGGGACCGGAAACTGTTTCTGAACAGCTCTTTCTCTTCGGTCAACGGCCCCATGGTCATTAACCCCATGACCGCCACCCGATACCTGGCAGCTGCCCCGATCAACTCTAAAGCCTGCGAATAAGCGACTCCAAATTTCGATGATTCTCCGGAAGTATTGACTTCGATCATGACGGGGACCGGGGTACTGGCCCACCGGCTGCATAGCGGCGCCCGCGAGTCGATTTCTTTGAGCAGACGCTCGCTGTCAACCGACTGAATTATATCAAACATGTCAAGGGATTGTCTAACTTTATTCCTCTGCAAATGACCGATCAAATGCCATTTGATCAGCGGATATTTCCCGGCTAGTTCCTGATAATGAACGGCCGCTTCCTGGACCCGATTCTCCCCGATCTCGGTTATCCCGCAATCCAGGGCTTCTTCTATTTGCTCAAGCGCGACATTTTTAACTACCGTGACCAGGGTTATCGCATCGGCTGAACGACCGCTCTTTTGGGCCGCGGCTGCGATCCGTCCGCTAACAAATTCAATGTTTTCCTTGATCGACACGCTAAAATAGATTATAGCATAATGGTTTATTATTAGGTAAGATATGCATTGTTAACTCCCCTCCCCCAAAAGGAGAGGGGGACCGGACCGCGTTACCAAGACGGTGGGTGAGGGGGAAGGAAAAACCAACATGAATAAATACACGTGGCTATTCGTATTTTTACTGACCGTGACCATAATAAATTATCCAAACCCGTTCAATGCCAAAGCGGGCCAAACCACTACTTTTGAATGCACAACCGATACCGCATTCAATAGCACCCTGTACATTTATGATATGACCGCGCGCCTTCTGTTCAAGCGAGACCTACCAATGAATGCCGGGGCCAACCATTTTGGCTGGAATGGTTATACCGAACAAAATGAACTGGTCAACAGCGGGGTCTACCTTTATTTCCTGACCGATAAGAACCACAGCCGGGTCGGCAAGGGAAAAGTGTGGGTCATCAATCGCTAAAAAAATGACAAATGACCAATTAAAAATGACAAATGAAAGTAAATTTAAAACTATAATAAAAAATGCGAAGCGCTACCTCCATTTGACATTTGTTATTGGACATTGGACATTTTTTATCCTCTCCCCCGCTCACGCCCTCCCCACCTTTGATCCTTTAGCGGTCGGGACCGGGGCGCAAGCGCTGGGCATGGGAAACGCGTTTGTAGCTCGAAATGACGCCGGCGATTCTCTCTTTAACAACCCGGCCTCTTTAGGCGAAGTCAGCGGCTTCCGCTTCTCCAGCATGTCAGGTTCAATGATGGAGGATATCAATTTTCTTTTGATCGGCGGCGCCCTGCCGGTCGGCAGCCAGACGGCGCTCGGCGCCGGCTATTGCGGAGCTTTTATTTCCGACATTGTCCTGCGAGACGCCCGGGGGATCGCCGGAAAAAGCGCCCAATACGGCAAAAGCGCCGCGTTTGTCTCGCTTGGCCGGAAGATCGACGAAACCTTTTCGGTCGGCGGCGCTTTAAAATATTACCGGATCGAGGCGACAGAGAACCGGGATTCCAACGGGAGCGGGTTAAACCTTGACCTGGGGGTGACCCAAAAAAGCCTGGAATGGTTAAGTTTTGGGATCGTCGCCCAAAATGTCCTCGGCTTGAGCCCGATCAACCACCAAAACGGGGCAAAGGAGTACCTAACTCCAACGATCAAAGGAGGGACCCGGATCCACCTGCTTGGCAGCAGTTATTCGGCCGCTTTTGTTTCCAACCTCGATCTGATCATGACAATCGACACCAACATTAGCTTCCAGCCCTCCATCCCCCAATCTACCAATCTGGGGATCGAGTTTTCTCCAACCCGGGTGATCAGCTTGCGGGCCGGCCTTGACCATTCCACTCTGACTTCCGGCCTGAGTTTTAATTGGGCCGGGCTCAATTTCAACTACGCTTATCACCCCAACGTCAACGACACCTCAACCCAGGCTCATTATTTTTCCATTGCCTATAATGAGCTTGGCTGGCCACGCCAACCAGCCCCCGAAACATTCATCGCGCTTGCCAATTAATTATTATTGTGCTAAAATATATCCTTTGTTGACCGTAAAAAAGCAAAGATCTTAGAAGGAGGAGCTTAATGTCTGTTGTTACTATGAAAGAATTGCTCGAAGCCGGCGTGCATTTTGGCCATCAGAGCAAACGTTGGAACCCCAAAATGCAAAGATATATCTATTCGGCCAGGAATGGTATTCATGTAATTGATCTCCACAAGACGATCCCTCTGATCGAGAAAACTTTTAGTTTTATCAAAGGACTGGTCAACACCGGTTCGATCCTCTTTGTCGGCACCAAAAAGCAGGCGCAAGAAGTGATCGAGGAAGAAGCCAAGCGCTGCAGCATGTTCTTTGTCAACCAGCGCTGGATGGGTGGGACGCTCACCAACTTCAAGACCTTGAAAAAGAACATCGCCCGCCTCAATGACATTGAAAAAATGAAAGAGGACGGGACCTTTGAAAAACTCCCCAAAAAAGAGGTCATTCTGCTGGAGCGCGAACACCGAAAACTGATCCGCGGCCTGGGTGGCATCCGCCAGATGACCAGCCTGCCAAGCGCGATCTTCGTCGTTGATACCATCAAAGAACAAACCGCGATCAAAGAAGCCAAGCGGCTGGGGATACCGGTTATTTCGGTAGTTGACACGAACAGCGACCCTGACGAGATCAATTATCCGATCCCGGGGAATGACGATGCAATTCGTTCGATCAAGCTCCTCACTAAATTGATCGCTGACGCGGTCCTGGCCGGCCGGGAAACATCCGTTCCCACGGTAGAAGGGGAATTAGCGCCCGACGCGATCGCCCTTCCGTTGGAAGTTGAAGAAGAAGCGATGCTCTCCCAGGAGGTCCAGCTGGAAGACAAAGCGCTAACCAGCATTATCCTTCCTAAGGAAGAAGAGGAAGAGAAGCGGATCGGGTTCTAGAAAGGGGACTATATGGCAATCACCGTTGAAATGATCACCCAATTACGAGAAAAAACCGGTTGCGGCATGATGGACTGCAAAGCCGCGCTCAATGAAACCGCCGGGGATTTTGACAAAGCGATCGAGATCCTCCGCAAAAAAGGGATGGCCGCCGCAACCAAACGGGCCGGACGTTCTGCTTCCCAGGGACTGGTCGACTCCTATATTCATATCGGCGGCAAGATCGGGGTCCTGGTCGAAGTAAACTGTGAAACTGATTTCGTCGCTAAAGGGATCGACTTTCAAGCGTTTGTAAAAGATATTTGCATGCAGATCGCCGCATCCAACCCGCAATATATTAACCGGGAAGACGTTCCAGCCGAAGTCATTGAGCGGGAAAAAGAAGTTTTATCAGCTCAGACCAAGGAAGAGGGAAAACCGGCCGCCGCCATCCCCAAGATCGTTGAAGGGCGCCTGCAAAAGTTCTATTCTGAGGTTTGCCTGATGGAACAGCCGTTTGTTAAGGATCCAAAAGTCACGGTCAAAGACCTTTTGGCCAATTTATTGGCTAAGATCGGCGAAAAGATCGTTGTCAGGCGTTTCGTCCGCTATCAGCTAGGGGAAAACTCTTAAAGAGTCGCCGCCAGCAGTTTCTTGGTGTACGTTTCGCGCGGGTGAATTAAAACTTCATCTTTTTGGCCAAGCTCAATTATTCGCCCCTCTTTCATCACAGCTACCCGGTCGCTCAAATAACTGATGACCGACAGATCATGTGCGATAAAAAGATAGGTCAGTTCCAGCCTGGTTTTTAGATCCCTTAATAATTTCAAGATCTCAACCTGGACAAAAAGATCGAGAGCCGAGACCGGTTCGTCAAGGATCAGAAATTTTGCTTCACCGGCCAGGGCACGCGCGATCCCGACCCGCTGGCGCTCGCCGCCGGAAAGTTCATTAGGAAAACGCCCGGCATAGCTTGCCGGCAACCTGACCAGCTCCAACAGGTCGCCCACCCGCCCAGCAATTTTATTTTTGGGCAATAAGCTGTGGATCAAGATCGGCTCACCGATCGCCTCCCCTACCCTGATCCGTGGATTAAGGGAGTTTTGCGGATCCTGGAAAACTATCTGGCATTCCCGACGCATCTCCTTGATCCCCTGATATTCGATCCGGCCGCTGTCCGGTTCGATCAGCTTCAGGATCAACCTGGAAAGGGTTGATTTGCCAGATCCTGACTCACCAACCAACCCCAGGGTCTCTCCTTGCCTGATTGTTAACGACAGATCGTTAACCGCGGTTATATTGTTGAACTTTTTAGTTAAATTAGTTATTTCGATCAGCTTCATTTTACTCAACACCATCCCTCACCCACATTTCCTAATCTACAAGCTTTCATTATCGGCCCTCTCCCAAAGGGCGAGGGCAAGTCATACCCCTCTCCCTCTGGGAGAGGGGCCAGGGGTGAGGGTTTTCAAACACTCCACCAGCTTTTTTGTATATTCATTTTTTGGCTGAGAAAAAACCGCTTCCGTCCCGCCAGCTTCAACGATCCTCCCTTTATACATCACCATAACCCGGTCGCAAATCTTCCTGATAATGCCAAAATTATGTGTAATGTAAATTATTGACAAATTATATTTTCTCCTAATCTCTTTCAAGAGCGATAATATTTCCGCTTGGATCGTCACATCAAGGGCGGTGGTCGGTTCGTCGGCGATCAGGATCTCCGGCCGACAGGCGAGGGCCATGGCGATAACGACCCGCTGCCGCATACCGCCGGAAAACTGGTGCGGGTAATCGTTGATCCGGTTCGGGTCGATCTTGACCGCTACCAGCGCGTCTTTGATCTTTTGCTCAATATCCACCCCGGCCTGATGGATCTTGAGCGCCTCCCTGATCTGCTCGCCGATCGTAAAGACCGGATCAAGGGCGGTGAATGGGTCCTGAAAGATCATCGCGATCTTCCCGCCGCGCAACCGGCGCAGTTCTCCTTCGGAAGCCATCAGGATGTTTTTCCCTTCCAGCCAGATCTCTCCGCCAACTATTTTCCCGGGGGGAGCGATCAGCCGAAGAAGAGCGCACCCCAGGGTCGATTTACCTGATCCCGATTCCCCCAGGATCCCCAGGACCTCTCCTTTTTGCAGCTCAAAGCTGACTTGTTCGACCGCTTTAGCGCCGGTTTCTCTATAAGTGACGTTTAGTTCATTGACCCGCAGCATCTCTGATCCTTTCTCCGATAAAATAAAGTGATAAAACCGTGATCATGATCAATAACCCGGGAATAACCGCCATCCAGGGGGCTTCACGAAGGTAAGCTTGCGAATCCATTAGCATATTTCCCCAGGAAGCGAGCGGCGGCTGGACCCCCATGCCAAGAAATGAAAGGGCTGACTCGGTTAATATTGCCCCGGCCATCCCTAAGGTCGCGGCAACAATGATCGGCCCCCGCGCGTTGGGAAGCATATGGTGAAATATTATCCGGATGTCGCTGCAGCCGATCGCCCTGGCCGCTTCAACATACTGCAACTGGCGGATCTTCAGGAATTCCCCTCTGACCAGGCGCGCGACCCCCATCCAAGAAGTCAGGCCGATCACGACCATGACATTGTAAATGTTAGGGGTCAGCATCGATTGGATCGCCAGGATCAGAAATATTGAAGGAAAAGCGAACATGATATCGACAAATCTCATGATCAGGCTATCAATATTGCCGCCATAATATCCGGAAACCGCCCCCATGATCGTTCCCAGGGTCAGGGCGATCAACACCGCGACCGCACCGACCGTCAGGGAGATCCGGGCGCCATAAAGCGACCTGCTTAAAACATCCCTCCCCAGATCATCGGTCCCGAATAAGTGCTGCGGAGACGGGGCGCTCACCCCGGCAGAAGAGATCTCATCGGGCGCATACGGCGCGATTACCGGAGCCAATACCGCCAGGACAAAGAAAATACCTGTAATTATCAGGCCAAACCAAGCCGCTTTATTTTTTTTCATATTTGATCCTCGGGTCAACGATCGCGTAGGCGATATCCGCCAGGAGATTACCGACAATGATCAATAATGCCGAGAGCATAACTATTCCCATGATCGTCGGATAGTTGCGCTGAAAGATCGCCTGGACCCCCAACCGCCCCATCCCAGGCCAGGCAAAGATCGTTTCAATTATAAAAGCACCGCCAAACAGATCAGGAAGCGACAGTCCCATGATCGTGATTGTCGGGAGCAAAGCATTGCGCAGAGCATGCTTAAATATTACTGCTCGTTCGGACAATCCCTTGGCTCTGGCAACCCTAATGTATTCCTGATTTAAGACCTCAAGCATCGCTCCCCGCTGATAGCGGGTTAGTCCTGCCAAACCTCCGATCGTCATGGTGATCAGCGGCAGTGCCAGGTTGCCGACCGCCGGAAGCCAATGCAATTGGACCGAAAAAAGAAGCATAAGCATCAGCCCGAGCCAAAAAGTCGGTATCGCCATTCCGGCAAAAGAGAGGAAAGTAAATAAATGGTCAAACCAAGAGTTTTTCCTGACCGCCGAGATAACGCCGATCGGAATGGTAATCGCCAAAGTCAGAAGGAATGACGGTATCATCAAAAGCAGTGTTGTCGGAAGCCGCTCTCCGATCTCAACGATCACTGGAAGCCCGGTTGTATAGCTCCGGCCAAAATCAAGGGAAATAGCGTTCTTCAGCCAGATAAAATATTGAATATAAATTGGCTGATCAAGCCCCCAGTTCGCCCTAACCCGAGCCAATTCAACCGGGTCAATATTGGGATCAATAAAAAGGGCGGTCGGATCACCGGGGGCCAAATGCATGACAAAGAAAGAAATGATGGAAATACCCAATAAAATTGGAATAAGCTGCAATAGACGGTTAAAGATGTATTTGCGCATCTAGGAGTAATTGTAAACTAGTGCGAATAATTGCGCAAATTAACTATCTTCTATTTCTTGATAAATATTTTTTCGAGGTGAACAAATAAACCGGCCGGACCAGGCTTGGATAACCCGCCTACCCGGTCACGAATGCCAACCAATGTTTTAGGGTACCAGAGAAAAATATAGGGTTGATCAGCGGCGATCGCCTGCCAGATTTCGGCATAGATCTTTTTTCGCTTATTTTTGTCGGTCGTCGTTCTACCCCGGCTCAACAACTCGTCAACTTTCTTATTGTTATATTTTATGAAATTAAAGCCAGCCGGATATTGGCTGGAGTGCCAGATCGAATAAGCGTCAGGATCAAGTCCCAGGGACCACCCCATGATCACCGCCTCAAATCCCTTAGGATCTTAGGGGCGTTGACGATCTTAAGCAAGGCGGACCATTCCATCACCCTGATTTTTATGTTAACGCCGACCTTCTTGTATTGCTGTTGTAAAATTACCGCCGCTTTTTCCCTCTCTTTGTTCCCCTGGTTGACTAAAATGGTAAATTCAAGATTTTTAACCCCGGCCTTTTTAAGCAATTCTTTTGCTTTTTCAGGGTTGTACTCAAATTTCGGCACATCGCTGTTATAAGCCCAGGAAATTGGGGCGGATGGAGCATAAGCGGGGGAAGCTAATCCTTTAAAGATCAGATCAACCAGCTGTTTTTTGTCAGTCGCGTAAGCGAGCGCTTGCCTGACCCGGTGATCAGAGAACTTAGGGTTGGCTAAATTAAACCCACAGTAAGTATAAAGCAAGGCATCATAATCATATACGTTGATCCCCGCTTTTTTCTGCATCCGCTCGTAATCTTTGGGAGGGATTCCCGCCTCATCAATCTCGTCCGCTTCCAGGGCGACCAATTGCGAGTTGTCATCCGGGATCACCTTATAGTTAATCCCGGCCAGCCTTGGTTTGCCCAGAAAATATCCATCGTTTCTGACCAATGTGACATGGTCCCCAGAGACCCATTCTTTAAAGATAAAAGGACCGGTACCGACCGGATGGCGGTTAAACGATGCATTATTCAAATCTTTGCCGGCCAGCAAATGCCCGGGAAGGATCCCCATCCCCATCCGAACTAAAAATGGAGCAAAAGGGACCGGCAATGTCGCCTGCACAGTATATTTATCAAGCGCCTTAAAGATGATCGGCTGGCCATTGATGATGTAATCGCTCCGGCGGACCGAATTTATCTTTGGATCCAATATGGCGTTAAAAGTAAACAAAACATCTTCAGAGGTAAACGGCTCTCCATCATGCCAGAGAACGTCCCTCCGCAGTTTAAAGGTCCAGACCGTCCCGTCTTTGGATGCTTGCCACGAAGCGGCCAGGTCAGGAACCACTTCCAATTTTTCATTAAAAGTGATCAACCCGTTAAAGATCGCTCCTTCAACCGCCGACGAAACATTATCTGTCGAAAGGATCGGGTTGAGGATCGAAACCTCGCCGTTCAAGCTAGAACGGAGGATCCCATCCGGATCATAATCCAGAGCTCGCGCCGCTGCTACCAACAATAAACTACAAATTAGTAAGCTCGAGAATTTTCGCAAGGCCGCTCCGTTTATAACCAGTCAAAGAGTATGTCCCGGTCGTTTCGTCATAACTGTAAATGATCTTGCCGGCCCGATCACCATCTTTATATTCCTTGCCGGTAAAGGGATTTTTCGGGACTGCCGCCATATAATCACCCGACATCAGGTAGTTTTCACATAACGACTTAACTGGGATATCTTTGCCCAGGGGATACAGATCGTTTTCCATGTGATAAGCCTCGACCGCCAGCTGGACCGAATGCATCACCCCTTTGACCGCCGCCTCTTTCCCTTTGTCCCTTGCTCCTAAAAGATTAGGGACCAGGAAGACCGAAAGCAGACCGATGATCCCAATAACGATCAAGATCTCGACTAATGTAAATCCTTTTTTCATTATTTTCACCTCCTGTATTATAGATTGAGCCGACCTAAACTGCAATCAGCTTAAAGCGGAAACCAGCTGGAGCAGCGGAAGAAAAAGGGCCAAGACGATAAAAGCAACCACCCCTCCAACGATCACAGTAATCGCCGGCTCAAGCAGTTTAGCCATTTGTTCCAATCTCGCCCCTCTTTCCTTCGCCTTGATCGACGCGATATCAATAAAAGCCTTTCCGAGTTGGCCGCTATTTTCGCCGATCGCAACCAGCGATACAGTTTCGCGCGGAAAAAACGAACTTCCTGTTAATGCTTCGCTAAGTTTTTCTCCGTTTTCAACCTTTTTTAACAAGAGCGATAGATCGGCCTTTTGCGTTTGATCAATTGCAGCGTCAGTGTTGATCAATATCGCTTCGGCCAGTGGGACACCTCCTTCAAGCAGCATCCCCAAGGCCAAACAATTTAAGAGTGCCAATTCATTGCGATAAAAATCACCGATCAACGGCAGCCGCACTAATTCCCCATAGATATTGGCTTTTTTCGATATTACTACGCTTAAAAACACAATCAGTGAAAGAACCATAGCCATCCAGAAATCAACAAAAAGCCGGCTGATCGTCATGACCGCAATGGTTAATGGAGGGAGTGTCCCTCCAAGGTCTCCTAATAACTCTCCCATTGAAGGAACAATAAAAACGAATAAAAACACCAACAAAAACAAGCTTATGATAACGATAAAAGCCGGATAAACCAACGCGCCAACCATTTTCTCTGATAAATCAGCCCGCTGGTTATAATAATTCCCTAGATAAACAAGCGCCACATCGAGCCGTCCGCTTCGGTCGCCTCCCCTAATAGCGCCACATGCAAGCGAGGGAAGGAGCTGGCAGGTCGCGGAATATAATGGCTCCCCTTCTTCAAGCCTGCCAATGGTTCCTTCGATTGACCTTTTTTCCTTCTTAAAACCAGGAGTCCCACTAATGACCTTAAGCGCGGAGACAAGCGGCAAGCCAGCGGCTAATAAACTGGCAAGTTGCTGGCAGAGTCTGGCGGTTTGGCGGGTAGAAAGCATGATTACGCTCGCAAAACGATCTGTTGAAGCAGATTGATCATTTCTCTTATGATACGTTTGACATTGCCAATCTCTTTTGCGTTCCCCTTCCCTATTTGAAAAAAATGCATGATAGCGCGCGAATGAGTGGATAATTTTCGCATAACATCAAACGAACTCCTCTCTACTTCCCATTTTTTTGCCATCAATTCTTCCATGGCGGAAAAAGCTCTCATTATTTGGATCGAACGATCAATTGCGACTGTTGATCTTAGGACTGCCGATACCATATTCGCTCCATTGCGCGTAAAAACAAAAGGCGCCTTCTTTTTTTGCGCGGAAAATCTTCCGGAAGTCGCAATTTGCGACTTCCAACCCTTCCATTCCGCCTGGGTTAATTGAATCATAAAGTCCGCAGGAAACCGCTGTCTGTTTCTTTTAACTTGTTCCATTAATCTTTTTGTTGATACTTGATATAACACCGCCAAATCACTATCTATAATAACTTTTTGCCCTTTTAATTCAATGATTTTCCCTTGGATTTCAGAAATGCTTAGTAATTTTGTCATTTATTATCTCCTATTTATCAATCTTAGGGGACATTTTTTAACCACAAGCTATCAAGCAATTTTATTACCAGAAGAAAAGGAGGAATTTATATAACCGTGGAATTAATTCCGCGGTTATTCCTGACTATTTTTCGTCAGTTATTTCTGCAGTCTGGGGAAGAGGACTTCGCTTTTGGCCACTTTGGCGCCACCAAGATTCAATTGGTTCTTGATCTTACCGGAAGTGATCGGCATAAAAGGTGACAAAAGTTCGGCAGTTGTCGATAAAACTTTAAATAGTGTCGCCATAACCTGGGCTAATTTTTCAATCTCCCCTTTTTTCGCCAGCCCCCAGGGCGCCTCTTTCTCAATAAAGACGTTCGCCCGGCTGATCAATTGCCAGATCGCCCCCAGCGCGTCGGAAAAAGCGAGCTCGTTCATCGCCTGATCAACCAGCCCCGGGGTTTTTTCGATCAACCTGGCCAATTCCTGGGTTAATTCGTCGGCGTTACCGGCCATAGCCGGCACCCCTCCCTCAAAATACTTCTCAATCATCGTTAGGGTGCGGCTGAGCAAGTTGCCGAGGTCATTGGCCAGGTCGGCATTGTAACGATTGACCAGCGAATCGTAGGAAAAATCACCGTCAGCGCCAAAAGCAACTTCCCGGAGAATAAAATAACGGACAACATCTACCCCGCATTTCTCCGCCAGGGCGATCGGATCGACGACGTTCCCTTTTGATTTGGACATTTTCGCCCCTTCCACCGTCCACCAGCCATGACCGAAGATCTTTCTAGGCAAGGGGAGCCCCAACGCCATTAACATGCACGGCCAGGTCACCGCGTGGAAGCGGACGATCTCCTTACCGACGATATGAACGTCGGCCGGCCACCACTTGTTGAATTGAGCGTCGTCCTGAAAACACCCGATCGCTGAAACATAGTTGATCAGGGCGTCAAACCAGACATATACGACATGTTTGGGATCGTCCGGCACGGTCACTCCCCACGGAAAAGCGGTCCGGGTAACAGAGAGATCCCGCAATCCTTGCTTGATAAATTGAAGGACCTCGTTTCGGCGGGGGGCGGGAGCGATAAATTCCGGATGCTCTTCAATATATTTAATGAGCGGCGCCTGGTATTTTGATAATTTAAAAAAGTAGCTCTCTTCTTTGAGCAGGTCGGTCTGCCGACCGCAGTCTGGGCAGAGGCCTCCTTCCGGCCAATAAGTCTCGCAAGTCACGCAGTACCATCCCTGATACTCCCCTTTATAAATATCCCCTTGAGCTAACAATTTGTGAAAGAATGCCTGGACCGTTTTTTCGTGTCTTTCATCAGTAGTTCGGATGAAATCATCATTGGTAATATTTAAAACTTCCCAGGCCTTTTTCCAGCGGGGAACGATCCCGTCAACAAACTCCTTGGCCCCAACTCCCTGGCTCTCAGCAACTTTCCAGACCTTCTGGCCATGCTCATCGGTCCCGGTTAAAAAGTGGGTTTCGATCCCCTTCCCGCGCTTGTAGCGGGCCAACACATCAGCCGCGATCGTCGTGTAGGCGTGCCCGATATGAGGAACATCGTTAACGTAATAAATTGGGGTTGTCAGGTAGAATTTTTCCGCCATTTATTAATTATAGCAAAGTACCGGAAAAAGTGAAATTTTTCTTGATTGTTCACGATAAACAATCGACAGACATTTTATATTTCAGGAGTGTGTTATGGCAGAGTCAATCCAATGTATTAATCAGTTCAATCAAATGTTGCAAAGAGTGGATCAGGAGATTGATCCGGCAAGCTTCCTAAAAGATAACTTTCTGGAACTCCTCAAAGAAAGGGTCATCATCGATACTGAAGGGAATGAGATCAACGGCCGCTTAACCGAATTGTTGGGCCGAGCCACGGAAGACGCCAGAGAAAACCAGCGGACCGACCTGCTGGAACCATTGGCCCGGGCAATTGTCAGAAACGCGCTTCGCAGATTAAGATACTCCTGCGACCAAACCCTGGGCGGCTTGCCGACCGGCCCCGCCTATGAACGGTCAATGCCGGATGCGGTCACGCCCGCCCAATTCGGTCATGAAAAAGTCGGTTACCCCATGTCAGATTATCCACGTTTGAGTTTTTTGCCGGTCGGCGGACTGGGGGCCCCGCTCTGTGAAATAGATTATTCAACCTGTTATCTTCGGGAAGGCTTTATGGTCCAGGACGCTCCGATCAGACAGATGAATGTGACCATAACTTCTCCCAGCGCCCCTCCTGTCCGCGCAAATCTGAACAGCGCTGAAGGGACCTATAGCGCCCTCTATCCATTGTCGGAAAGGACCTATGATCTCCCAATCCCCTTTTCAGTCACCCAGTACTCTCCAGTTATTCCCGGTGACTATCGTTCTTCCAGCTTGCCGGTAGAAATAATCGAAGTGAACGCCGAAAATCCAACCGACAAACCGGTCACCATTACTTTCACCTTGAGCCAGGAAAATATTCTTGGCTGGTATCCTAAAAAAGGAAAGGACGATCCGAATAATCCTCATGGGAACCTGGTGTGGAACAGACAAAACGAAGGAAACTATGCTGAATCTTTTGAACATGATAATGTCACTGGCCTCCTCTTCCAAAGAGCAGGAGATAATAGGCAACAGGTCAGGGTTGAAGCAGGCTTTGCTGGAGAAATCGCGATCGCTTCTCCATCGTCAGAAAGAGCTATTGTCAGCGCTAACACCCAAAACAATTCATTAACCATTACCCTCACCCTCCAACCCGGAGAGAGGGTTTCTCACCCGATCACCGTCGCTTACGATCTCCCATTTTATAATTTTCAATATGATCCGACCAACCCCGCCAGCCCCGGGGCGCGGATGCCAAAATTCTACACCCGGTTCTACGACGAAACCGGCCAAAACGCCCGCCGGATGGCGCTCGACGCGCTACGCGACCGGACGCAGTGGCGCCAGGAGATCGCTCGTTTCCAGAATACGATTACCGACGACCCCACACTCCCTGACTTTTTCAAACAAGCCCTTCTCAACGAGCTTTATGTCCTGCCCGAAACCGGCATCTGGGAAGCGACCGAAGGACGTTTTGCCTACCTGGAAAGCATCGATTATAAAATGTACAACACTTCCGACGTTAATTCTTACACCTGGGCGCTGTTAGCCCTCTTTCCGGAACTTGAAAGGAACGACCTACTGGAATTGGCGCGCCTAACTCCGCTTTTGGACTCTACACATCGCTGGTTCGGGACTGATCGCTATGCAAACATCCCCCCACCGGAGTGGAAACATCTCTACTGGGCGCCGGTCAAGGATGCCGGGGCGGTCTGCCATGACCTAGGAGGGCTCTTGGGTGAAGGGATATTCCCTTTTAGAAATACCTGCAATGAATTTAATTGGTCTAACGCTAACATGTGGATCGATCTGGCGCCGAAGTTTGCGTTAAGGGCGCAAAGATACCTTTCATTTATGGCCCAACAAGGAGGAGTTTCCGGAACAAGAACGGAAGAAATGGACTTTTTAGCGGCAGCTTATCCCGCCGTCAAACTCGCGCTGGACACGCTGGAAAGACGCTGGGGGGAGCGCGCCACACATCTTCCAGTTTCCAAAGGGATCCCGGACTGGACCTATGACACAATCTCTGG